>JAEHDT010000210.1 GCA_016880225.1 Gemmatimonadota bacterium
CAGCGGCGGCGGCGGCCTCCTCGCGCTCCTGCGCCGAGCCCTTCGCCGAATGGCCGCGGAACAGCCGCGTCGCCGCGAACTCGCCCAGCTTGTGCCCCACCATGTTCTCGGTGATGTCCACCGGGATGAACTTGTTCCCGTTGTGCACCGCGAGGGTGTGGCCCACGAAGTCGGGCGTGATGGTCGAGCGCCGCGACCAGGTCTTGAACACCTTCTTCTCGTTCTTGTCGTTCAGGGCCTGGATCTTGACCATGAGCGACGGCTCGACGTACGGGCCCTTCTTGACCGAGCGTCCCATTATTGCGTCGCCTTCCCGCGCTTGCGTCCGCGCACGATGAGCTTCGTCGACGACTTCTTCTTGTGCCGGGTCTTCTTCCCCTCGACTTTGCCCCAGGGATTCGTGGGGGGCCGGCCGCCCGACGTCTTCCCTTCGCCGCCGCCCAGCGGGTGGTCAACGGGGTTCATCGCCACACCGCGCACGCGCGGCATGCGCCCGAGCCAGCGGCTCTTCCCCGCCTTGCCCACCGACAGGAGCTCGTGCTCGGCGTTCGACACCTCGCCGATGGTGGCGAGACACTCGCCCCGCACCATGCGCATCTCCGTGGAGCGGAGTCGCAGCGTGACGTAGTTGCCTTCTTTCGCCACGACCTGGATGCCGGTGCCGGCGGAGCGAGCGAGCTGGCCGCCGCGCCCGATCTTGAGCTCGACGTTGTGCACCGTCGTGCCAAGCGGAATCTCGAACAGCGGCATCGTGTTGCCGACCCGGATGTCCGAGCCCGGCCCGGACACGACCGTGTCGCCCACCGCGAGGCCGTTGGGGGCGAGGATGTAGCGCTTCTCGCCGTCCTCGTAGAACAGCAAGGCGATGCGCGCCGTGCGGTTCGGGTCGTACTCGATCGCCGCGACTTTCGCCGGGACGGCGAACTTGTCGCGGCGGAAGTCGATGCGACGGTACTGCCGCTTGTGGCCGCCGCCCCTGTACCGCGCCGTGATATGGCCCTGGTTGTTGCGTCCGCCGCTGCCCCGCTTGGGCTCGAGCAGCGACTTCTCGGGAGTCGACTTCGTGATTTCCGCGAAGTCCGACACGGACCGGAAGCGCGTGGCCGGGGTCACCGGCTTGAACTGTCGGATGCCCATCCTAGCCCTCGAATACCGGTATGGCGTCGCCCTCTTTGAGCGTGACGATCGCCTTCTTCCACGCCGGCCGGCGGCCGACGTAACGCCCGTAGCTCTTGCGCTTGGCGCGCACCACGAGGGTGCGCACGTCCGTCACGCTCACCTTGAACAGGGCCTCCACGGCCGCGCGGATCTGCGGCTTCGTCGCCTCGGACTGCACCCGGAACGCGTACTCCTTGCGGGCCTGGTAGGCCGCCGACGACTTCTCGGTGATCACCGGCCCCACGATCACCTGGTGCACGTCAGGCATCGCCGGCCTCCTCCGTCTTCTCGGCTTCCTCACCCTCCGTCTTTCCCGGGGCTTCGCCCAGGGCCGACAGCTCCACCACCACGGCGTCGGACCAGAGGATCTCGTACGCCGTCGCATCGGCGAAGCGCATCACCTGCACGTCGGGGATGTTCCGCCCCGAGAGATAGACGTTGTGCGCGCGGGCGGCGCCGGCCGTGAGGACGAGCACCTTCTTCTCCGCCACACCGAGCTTCGCGATCAGCTCGGCTAGCGTCTTGGTCTTCGGCTTCTCGTACTCGAGCGGGTCCACCACGAAGAGCGCCTGCTCGCGCGCCCGGGCGTTCAGGGCCGACTTCTTGGCGAGCTGGCGGACCTTCTTGGGAATCCCCAGGCGGTAGTCGCGCGGGTGCGGCCCGAACACGATGCCGCCGTGCCGCCAGTGCGGGGCGCGGGTCGAGCCCTGCCGGGCCCGGCCGGTGCCCTTCTGGCGCCACGGCTTCTGGTTGCCGCCCGAGACCTCGCTCCGGGTCTTGGTGTCGGAAGTGCCCTGCCGCTGATTCGCGAGGAATGTGACCACCGCGCGGTGCAGCACGTGCTCGTTCACCGTGCCGTCGAACAGCGTGGCCGGCAGGCGCACGGCCTTCTTCTTCGCGCCGGCGGCGGAGTAATGCGGCGCCTCAATCATGGCGGCTCGGCCCTCCCTGCTTGCGGACGGTGATGAGGCCGTTCATGGGCCCCGGCACCGATCCGCGCACGAACAACAGGTTGCGCTCGGCGTCGACCTTCACCACGCGCAGGCCCAGCTCGGTGAAGTTGCGGGCCCCCATGTGCCCCGGCATGCGCTTGCCCTTGATGATTCGAGACGGATCAGTTCCTGGAGCGATCGACCCGGGCTTCCTGTGCCTCGTGTTGCCGTGGGTCTCGGGGCCGCCGCCGAAGTGATGGCGGTGCACGACGCCCTGGAACCCCCGGCCTTTGCTGACGCCCGTGACCTTCACCCGCTCGCCTTCCGCGAAGATCGCCACCGTCACGCTGTCGCCCGGCTTGGGCGGCTCGCCGCCCTCCTTCACACTGATGGGGAAGCTGTGGAGCACGCGGGGAGCCGCTTCGAGCCCGGCCTTCTTGGCGTGGCCCACGAGGGCCTTCGCCGCGCGCTTGGGCTTCTTCGTCTCGAACCCGAGCTGGACCTGGGAGCCCGCCACCTGCACCACGGGACACGGACCCGCCGCGATGACCGTCACGGGCACGTGAGTGCCTTCCGCGTCGAACACGCGGGTCATGCCGAGTTTCCTGCCGATCAGTCCGGTCATGGCGCTACTCGACCTTGATCTCCACGTCGACGCCCGCCGGCAGATCGAGCTTGGTCAGCGCGTCGACCGTCTGCGAGCGGGAGTCGAGGATGTCGATGAGCCGCTTGTGCGTCTTGAGCTCGAACTGCTCGCGGCTCTTCTTGTCGATGTGCGGGCTGCGGAGCACGGTCCACAGCTGCCGCTTGGTCGGCA
>JAEHDT010000022.1 GCA_016880225.1 Gemmatimonadota bacterium
GACGGTGCTGTTGTCCTGCTGCGCCCCACACAGCCGGTAGGGAAAGTGCGTCGTCGCAATGACGTGGTAGAACTGCGCCGTCGGCTGGTTGTCCTGCGTGGTCCAGGTGGCGCCGCCGTTCACGCTGGTCGTGGCGCCGCCGTCGTTGCCGTTGATCATGCGCTGCGGATCGCCCAGGTCGATCCACAGAGCGTGATGGTCGCCGTGCGGCGCGCGCAGATTGGTGAACGTCCTGCCGCCGTCCGCCGACTTGAGGAGCGTCACGTTGAGCACGTACACGCCGTCCACGCTTCCCGGGTCGGCGAACACGTGCGTGAAGTACCAGGCCCGCTGCCGGATCTCGTTGTCGTCGCTCGAGCGCGTCCACTTCTCGCCGCCGTCGTCCGAGCGGAACAGGCCGCCCGAGTCGGCCTCCACCAGCGCCCACACCCGCTCGTGGTTCACGGGCGACACCGCGAGCCCGATCTTCCCGAGGATCCCGCGCGGCAGGCCCTTGTTGCGCGTGAGCTCTTTCCAGCTGTCCCCACCGTCGGTGGACTTCCAGATGCCGCTGCCGGCGCCACCCGAGACCAGCTCCCAGGGGCGCCGCACCGCCTGCCAGAATCCGGCGTACAGGATGCGCGGGTTGGTGGGATCCATCGCCAGGTCGCTCACGCCGGTGCTGTCGTTCCGGAAGAGCAGTTTCTCCCACGTCTTGCCGCCGTCCTTGGAGCGGAACACGCCGCGCGTCGGATTCGGACCGAACGCATGGCCGAGTACCCCGACGTACACCAAGTCGGGGTTCTCAGGATGCACCGCCACGTGGGCGATCTGACCCGCGTCCGCCAGGCCGATCTTGGTCCACGTCTTCCCCGCGTCGGTGGAGCGGTACATCCCGTCCCCGGGCGAGACGTTGCCGCGGATCGGAGACTCGCCGGTGCCGACGTACACGACGTTGGGATCGGAGGGCGCTACGGCGATCGCGCCGATGGAGCCGGCGGTGAAGTACTGGTCGGACACGGCGCGCCACACCAGGCCGCCGTCCACAGTCTTCCAGACGCCGCCGCCCGTCGCCCCCATGTAGTAAACCAGCGGCTGATTGGGCACGCCGGCGACGGCTGTCACGCGGCCGCCGCGGAACGGGCCGACCTGCCGCCACGTGAGAGCGCGGAGCAGGCTGCTGTCGTACTTCACGGCGCTCTGAGCGCCGAGCGCGACGGGCGCGAGCAGCGCGACGAGCGCACCGCGGAGGTGTCGGATGTGCATGAGCCTCGATCGGATGTTGGGCGACGGCGGCCTGTGACGAATGCTCAGAACCTACGCCTCTTCAGGGCAGCGGCAACTCGACGTGCAGGTGGTCCGCGGTCCCGACGTGTCGCAGCGTGGCGAAGCCCATGCTCCAGAAGTACAGCTGCAGCAGCCGGCTCACGATCTCGCTCCGGCCCGCGGTGCGCAGGTCGGCGGCGTGCGCCCAGCCGTCGCGCTGTACGTAGTGCAGCGACCCGTCGTTCGCCGCCAAGCGCATCGCGCCGTAATCCTCCGGCCGGCGGGCGAGACCGGTGATGACCAGATCGCGGTCGGCGAGGATCGCCGTCGAGAGCGCCAGCCGGAGCACGGGGTGTAGCGAAGCGTAGTAGCCGCGCACGGCCTCCGATTTGGCGTTGGCGCGCGACAGGTACAGGAGCGCGTACGCGGCATAGGCGACGACGATCGGCAGCGCGACCCGCCGCACGGTCAGCGCAAGGGGAATGCGCCCGGTCGCGCGCCGCCACAGCCACGCCGCATAGACCGCGACGACCGCCACGTTGCCGGCCCCGCCACCGGCGAGAGCCAGCGCCGTGGGGTAGCGCTGGTGTCCGTACAGGAACGTGGCCGCCTTTACAAAGACGACGAAGGGCAGCAAGGCCACCCCGGTCAAGTTCGCCAGTCGGCGCACGAAGCGAACAATCTCGGCGGGCACGGGCTACCCTACGACCGCTTCCCGGTGGAGGTTGCGCCTCGCTGCTCGACCCCTGTAATCGAATCGTCATCACGTCATCGGCGATTCCTCACGCTCCGGTGTGCGGGGCGCCAAGGCGGTGGCGTCTCTTACAGGCGATCCCTGATCAGGAGTCACCATGCGACCCGTCGCCAATCTGTTCCCCATCGCCGCTCTCGTGCTGGCGGGCTGCACCACCCGCACGGAGCACGTGCCGAACGCCAACGAGCAGGAGGCGTTCGAACCGAGGGACTACTCCACGGCGGCCGGAGCGGAGAAGGTTGCATTCGGTCGCGCCGCGCCGGCGGCGATGGCCCTGCATGTGCAAACGGCAACCGTGACGGAGGATGTCGCGCTGTTTCCGGCCTCCAGTGTGGCCGCGAGCATGATCATCCGCACCGGCCAGGCGAGCATCGAAGTCGATTCGCTGGAGCGCGCGGTTTCCCAGGTGCGCGCGCTGGCGGGCCGGATCGGCGGGTACGTCGCCAACACGGCGATGCAGACGGGCCGCGGGCAGCTGCGATCGGCCTCCCTCGAGGTGAAGGTCCCGGCGGAGCGGTTCGAAGACGGTCTCGGCGGGCTCGCCGCCCTTGGGAGGCTCGAATCCGCGAACGTGAGCGCCCAGGACGTCGGCGAGGAGTTCACCGACGTGACCGCCCGGATGAACAACTCCCGCCGGCTCGAGTCGCGGCTGATCGACCTGCTCGCGACCCGCACCGGGAAGCTGAAGGACGTACTCGACGTGGAGCAGGAGCTCGCGCGGGTGCGCGAGCAGATCGACCGGTACGAGGGGCGACTACGCTATCTGCGCGCTCACGCCGCGCTCAGCACGCTCACCATCTACCTGC
>JAEHDT010000211.1 GCA_016880225.1 Gemmatimonadota bacterium
CTGCTGCGCGACGCGCCGCGCCGCGCCGCCCTCGGGACCGCCGCCCGCCAACGCGCGGTGGAGCGCTACAGCGTCGACCGGATGGTGCGCGACTACGCGGAGCTGGTACAAGCCCTCGCGGGCTAGTGGATGCCGCTCCCGCCCGCGAACTGCTTCACCAGGTCGCCGATCACCGCCTTCGCGTCGCCGAACAGCATCCAGGTGTTGTCCGACACGTACAGCTCGTTGTCGATGCCGGCGAACCCAGGGCTCTTGCTGCGCTTGATGGCGAGGCAGGTGCGGGCCTTGTCGGCGTCGATGATCGGCATCCCGTAGATGGGGCTCCCCTTCGCGTAGCGCGCCGCGGGGTTCACCACGTCGTTCGCGCCCACCACGACCGCCACGTCGCACTGGGGCATCTCGGGGTTGATCTCGTCCATCTCGATCAAGGCGGTGTACGGGATGTCCGCTTCCGCGAGCAGCACGTTCATGTGGCCCGGCATCCGCCCCGCCACGGGGTGCATGGCGAACTTGACCGTGATGCCCCGCTTGGTGAGCTGGTCGTACAGCTCGCGCACTTTGTGCTGGGCCTGGGCCACCGCCATGCCATAGCCCGGCACGATCACCACGAGCCGCGCCTGCTCGAGCAGCTGCGCGGCGCCCTCGACCGTTTCCTGCTTCCAAGCCTTCTGCTCCCCCCCCGCTTTCGCCTTCTGCACCGTGCCGAACGCACCGAACAGGACATTCGTGAACGAGCGGTTCATCGCCCGGCACATGATGATCGACAGGATCAGGCCGCTCGAGCCGTCGAGCGCGCCCGCCGTGACGAGCAGCTTGTTGTTGAGCACGAACCCCATCGCGACCGCCGACAGTCCGGCGTAGGAGTTCAGGATCGAGATCACCGTCGGCATGTCGGCGCCGCCGATCGGGATGATGAGCAGCACGCCGAACAGCGTCGCCAAGCCGACGATCGCGAGGAAGGCCTGCGGCGACCACGCCGCGGCGGGCTGCATCACGACCATCGCGCCCAGCGCCACGGCGATCCCGAGAATCCCGATGTTGACGACATTCTGCCCCGGATAGGTCACGGGCCGCTGCGGGATCCACTTCACTTCCTGCAGCTTGCCGGCGGCCATGAGGCTGCCGGTGAACGTCAGGAATCCCAGGATCACCTCGGCGACGAGCGCGGTCATGCGGAACGTCGTCAGGTGCGCCGGGTTTTCGCCCAGGCCGAGGAAGTATTCCGCCGTGCCGACGAGCCCCGCCGCGAGCCCGCCGAACGCGTGAGACAGCGCCGTCCGTTGCGGCACCGCCGTGAGCGGCACGAGCGAGAGCGGCACGCCGACCACGAACCCGAGGATGATCGCCCCCACGATCCACCCGTGGTGGATGATCTGGGGCTGGATCCACGTCGCGACGACGGCGATCACCATGGCGGTGACGCCGGCGATGACGCCCCGGCGCGCGGTCTTCGGATCGTTCATCCAGTGCAGCGAGAAGATGAACAGCGCCGTCGCGAGGACGGCGGCCAGTTGAGCGAGGTTGGCGATCATTGCTTCTTGAACATCTTCAGCATGCGGTCCGTGATCAGAAACCCGCTGACGATGTTGGTCATGGAGGCGAACAGGGCGACCGCGCCGAGGATGCGAATCATCTGCGGGTAATCGGCGCCGGTGACGACGATGGATCCGACCACCGCGATGGCCGAGATCGCGTTGGTGAGCGACATGAGCGGCGTGTACAGCAGCCGGGAGACCCGGCGGATCACGCCCAGCCCGATGAACGTCGCCAGGACGAACACGAACAGCATCGACCAATAGTCGCCAGCCGCCGCCTCGGGCGGCGCGGTCTGGGCCGCCAGCAAGCCGTCGATCATGTCTTCCGTACCTCCCCGGCATGAGTCACACAGGTGTCGCGGACGATCTCGTCCTCGAAGTCGAGTCGCAGCGCGCCGTCCTTGACGAGCAGCGCGACAAAACTGGAGATGTTGCGGGCGTACATCTGGCTCGCGTGCACCGGCAGGGTGCTCGGGAGATTGAGGGGTCCGAGAATCAGCACGCCGTTCCGGACCACATCGGCCCCCGGCTGCGCCGCCTCGCAGTTGCCGCCCGTCTCCACCGCCAGATCCACGATGACCGAGCCCTGCTTCATGCCCGCCACCGCGTCGTTGGTGATCAGAATGGGCGCCCGCTTCCCCGGAATCGCCGCCGTGGTGATCACGATGTCGGCGTCCTTCACGGCCTGCGCGATGAACGCGAGCTCGCGGCGGTGCGTCTCCTCGGACAGCTGCTTGGCGTAGCCGCCCGTCCCCTCTCCCTGCTCGCCGATCTCGAGCGCCAGGAACCTGGCACCCAGGCTTTCCACTTGCTCCTTGACCACCGGGCGCACGTCGAAGGCCGACACGACGGAGCCGAGCCGGCGCGCCGTGGCGATGGCCTGAAGACCCGCCACGCCCGCGCCCAGCACGAGCACCCGCGCCGGCGGCAGCGTGCCCGCCGCGGTCACGAGCATCGGGAGGAACCGGCCGGTCGCCGCGGCGGCGATGAGGACCGCCTTGTACCCGGCGACGGTCGCCTGGGACGACAGCACGTCCATCGCTTGTGCGCGCGTGATCCGCGGGAGGAGGGCGAGACTGAACGCCGTCACCTTGCGGGCGGCGAGCTGCGACACGGCCTCCCGCTCGGCGGACGGCTGGAACAGCGCGACCAGCGCCCCGCCCTCGCGACACAGGCGGATCTCGTCCGCCGAGGGGGGCTGCACCTTGAGGACGATGTCGCTCTGCGCGAACAGCTCCGCGGCGTTGGCCGCGAGCGCGGCCCCAGCGGCGCGGTATGCCTCGTCGCCGAACGACGCGGCGGCCCCCGCGCCCCGCTCGACGAGGACCGTCAGGCCGGACTTGACGAGCCGGCCGGTGACATCGGGTGTGAGCGCCACACGGCGCTCATTGACCGCGGTCTCCTTCGGGACCCCAATCTTCATCCAACCCCCGGGATGCGGCGTGAACCAGAACGAGCTGGAAGGCGAGGGAACGTACAACGAAAATTATGAAGAAACCATAAAGGAGACTAGAAGGGAAGAC
>JAEHDT010000212.1 GCA_016880225.1 Gemmatimonadota bacterium
GGCAGCGCGTTGAACAGCAGGAACGCGACGACGCCCAGCCCCAGCACCTTCAGCCGGAAGGTCCGCGTCAGGTCCCACGAGCGGCCGAAGGCGTCGAACGCGCTCCCGAGCTCCTCCAGGACCACGACCGGCGTGCTGACGCCGTACCCGCACAGCACCAGCGCGACGAGCCACACGCCGGCGACGCCCGCACTCAGGAACAGCAACACCGCCGCGGCGCCCGCTCCCTTGGCCAGCACCCCGAGCACCCCCATCACCACCCCGACCCCGACCAGGATGAGGAATACGATGACGCCCTTCCCCAGACCGACCACCACCAGGCTCCAGAGCTTCGAGAGCCCGAGCGAGAGCGCGTCCTGGAGCCGCGGCGCCCGCCCGAGGTAGGAGTCGGAGATGATGCGCACGGTGCCGGCCGTGAGTACGAGGGTCGCCAGGTAGTACACGATCGCCACGGGCACGAGGAACAGTAGGGCCTCCATGTTGGGCGTCTGCGTGAGGAAGGAGCCGAGCCAGCGGGCGCTGAAATACACGAGCAGCAGCACCGGCACGGCGAGCACGATCACCGCGAGCCTGAGAAACAGGGCGAAATGGCGGCGATAGATCACCAGGGAACCATCGAGGATCTCGCCGAAATTCATGGGTCGGATGTCGGCCATGGAGGACTCGCTCCGCGCGCGGGCTCGCGATAAGATGTTCTCGTGAACGCTCCCGCGCGAGAGTCGGGTCCATCCGGGGCGACGCTGCGCCAACAGCTCGGAATCGAGACTCCCGAGCACGTCGCCCTGCACCTCGAGCTCGCAGGACTCGGCTCGCGCGCCGCGGCCGCGCTCGTGGACACGCTGGTCGCCGGCTCGGGGCTGCTGCTCCTCTTCTGGGTGGTGTCGCTCGTCGGCGTGATCGGGCCGGGCGGCATGCTGGTAGGGTGGGTCCTGGCGCTCGTCATCCTCCTGTTCGGCTTCGCGTTCCTCGGGTACTTCGTGCTGCTCGAGGCCCTGAACGGCGGGCGCACGCTGGGCAAGCAGCTGCTCGGCATCCGCGTCGTGATGGAGACGGGGCACGCGATCACGCCGACGGCCGCGGTGGTGCGCGGCCTGTTCCGCCTGCTCGACTGCTACTTCCCCCTGCTGCCGTTCCTGCCGGGCCTCGCCATGATCTTCCTGCACCGGGAGAATCAGCGTTTCGGCGACCTCGTGGCCGGGACGATCGTGGTGCGCGACCGCCCGATGGATTGGTCCCTCGCCAGCGCCGTGCCGGCGACCGAGGAGGTGGTCGAAACGGGCCCGCCCGAGCTCACGGACGACGAGTTCCGCCTGCTGGACCAGTTCCTGGCGCGCTCGGGCGATTTGGAACCGGTGGTCCAGGCGCGACTCGCCGCCGAGCTGGCGCGCCGCTTCCAGGACCGCGTCCCGCGCCGCACCGCGGACGCGGACGCATACCTGGCCGGGCTGTACGCCGACGAGCAGGGCAAGCGCCGCAGCCGCTTCGCGACGCGCGCCCGCACCGACGTCGCGGGGCGCACGACCGTCACGGCGGAGCGGTTCGTCGAGCGCAAGCGCGAGGCGTGGGAGGCGTTCCACGCGCTCGCGACGCAGGTCGAGCGGTCCGGCGTGGCTCGCCTCGCGTCGCAGGAGATCCCCGCATTCGCCGCACGCTATCGCGAGGCGGCGGCCGACCTGGCGCGGGCGCGGACTTACGGCGTGGATCCACGCGTTGTCGAATACCTCGAACGGGTGGTGAGCGCCGGGCACAACGCGCTGTACCGGGCACGGGGGCGCCGCCCCACCCCGGTGTTTCGCTACCTGGTGCGGGACTTCCCCGCGGCCGTGGTGCAGTCGTGGGCCTACGTGGCGGCCGCGTTCGCGCTGTTCGCCGTTCCCGCGGCGGTCGGGTACGGGCTGATCCGCAGCCACCCCGAGCTCCAGGACGAGCTCGTTTCACCGGTCATGGTGAGCCGGGCACGCCAGGCGGCGGCCAACCAGGCGGGAGGGGTCGGTTACGCCGAGTCGCCGCGGGAGGAGCTACCGGTCATCGCCTCGGCGATCATCAGCAACAACATCCGGATCGGGTTCTGGGCCTTTGTCGGCGGATTTCTGGCCGGCCTCCCCACCGTTCTGGTGCTCGTCACGAACGGCCTGAGTCTGGGCGCGGGCTTCGGCCTGTTCGTGAACTACCACGCCGGCGGCTATCTCGGCACGTTCGTGGCGGGCCACGGCATTCTCGAGCTCACCGCGATCTTCATCGCCGGCGGCGCCGGGTTCCGTCTGGCGGGCGCGCTGCTCATCCCGGGCGACCGCACCCGTCGTGACGCCCTCGTGCTCGAGGGCCGCATCGCCGCGCGCATGATCGGCGCCGTCGTGACGCTCCTCGCCATCGCGGGGACCATCGAAGGACTGCTGTCGGCGAGCGACGCGGCCGCGGGCTACAAGCTCCTCACCAGCGCGCTCTCGGCGCTGTTCCTGGTGGTCTACGGCTTGAGCGGCTGGGTGGACTGGCAGCGCGGTGCGCGCGAGCCGGCGTCGGCTTAAGGCTGCGGCGCGATCCCGAGCTGGCCGCTCAACACCTCGAGATCGAAACCTTCCTTGCGGACCCGCAGATCGTAGTAGAACAGCGTGAACACGCAGGCGATCAGGGGATAGATCAGCAGGGAGACGAGCGCGAGAAGGACGGAGACCGCGACGTCGAGCCCACCGACGAGGCCCGCCATGATCCCGCCGAGGAAGCTCAAGCCCGCGATCACGACGAGGATGAGGGCGAACGACACGATCCACAGCGCGAGCGCCTTGCCCTTGAATCCCTTGGTGAGGGTCCAGGAGCGGCGCAGCGCATCGGTCGATGAGCGCAACGGTTCGAGCGCCGCGACCTGAGCGACGACGGCATAGCCGCACAAAACGATGATGCCGGGGATCACGAGCGCGAGGGTCGCGAGCAGGGTCACGAGGCTGCTCGCGAACGTGGCCCCGAAGATCACGCCCAGCTTCCCGCCGGCGAAGCTCAGCGCATCCCCCAGCCCGGGCAGGCGGCCAAGGTACGCCTCGGAGACGACCCGGACGGTCGCGCCGGTGACGAGCAGCGTGCCCACCGCGTTCAGCACCCACCCGAGCAGCGCGAGTCCGGGGTGCGCGATGCCGCCACCCGCCCGCTCCAGATACACGTTGAGGGCCGTGGGAAGCCCTTCGCACGCCACGGCGATGCCGAACAGCAGAGTGAAATGGCGCCGCAACAGGGCGAGCGCGCCGTCGAGGATCTCGCCGGTCGACAGGGGCCGCAGCTCGAACGTCGCCACGCGCGCCTCTTCAGCCGGGGAAGCGACGCCGCAGCGAGGCCCGGCGCCACCAC
>JAEHDT010000213.1 GCA_016880225.1 Gemmatimonadota bacterium
TCGCCATCCGGCCCGAGACCCGAGAGGTGGTGATCGGCTGCGGCGACGAGCTGTTCGGCCACGCCGTGACGCTCGGCGACGTGAACTGGCTGGCGGACCCGCTCGCGGCGGGAGACGCCGTCTTCGTGCAGTGCCGCTACCGCGCCCCCGCCGTGCCCGGCCGCGTGCGCGAGGCGAGCGATGGCACGCTGGCGCTCGACCTCGCCCGTCCCGTCCGGGCGATCACGCCCGGCCAGTCGGGGGCGCTGTACGATGGCGACGGCCGCCTGCTGGGCGGCGGCGTCATCGCCTAACTCCCAGTCTCCCAAGCTCCTCCGCGACCGCCTGGGACGTGCGCCCGGTCACGGTCCGATCGGCCGATTCCGGGGTACGTTGCAATCTGTAGCGGTCCCGCGCGCCTGGACCCGACCGCACTTTTCATCCCGGAGGAGCCTATGCCCGCACGTCTCCATCATCCCAGACGGCTTCTCGCCGCCGCCACCGCGCTCGTCGTCGTGGCATGCAGCGACAGCACCGGGCCCGGCCCGGCGAAACCGGCCGACCCTCTGGCGACCGCCGCCAACATCCAGGGCCTGAGCACGACCTTCAGCTCGCCGGCCTTCCGGAGCTTCTCGCTCGCGGCCACGTATTCTCCCGCCGCCACGAGCTCATTGGGAACGCTGCGGACCTTGTTGCGGACGGCGCAGCCGGCGCTCTCGGGCCGGCCCCTGACCGCCGCCGAGAGCAGGCTGGCGGCGGCGTCCTTGAACGCCGCATTCGTCACCTCGGGCGGCGTGATTTCGGCATCGGTTCTGCCCCCCGCCATCCTCGGAACGACGTTCGAGTGGAATACCGCGACGTTCCAGTACGAGGCGACCGCCCGCACCGGCGCGCCGGTGAACGGCGTGCGATTCATCCTCTACGCTCTCGACGTGAACGGCGCGCCCATCGTGGCCCAGGAGATCGGCTACGCCGACATCCTGGACGAAAGCACCGCCACGACGCAGAAGGTCCACATCCTCGTGGTGGGCCTCGATCCGGCAGTCACCTACCTCGATTACACGATCAGCGCGACGGCGACGGCTAGCTCGGCCACGCTTGCGGTAGTGGGTTACATCACCGACGGGACTAACCGGCTGGACTTCAACGCCACGTTCACGGGAACCGCGACCAGCGCCTCGTTCGACATCCGGTTCGACGTGAACGCCGCCAACGCCCACGTCCGGCTCAAGTTCACGCTCACGGCGCCGGCCGCGAACGTGCTCAAGGTCACCGTGAACTTCCGCTTGCAGTTCGGCGACGAGGTCGTGAGCGTGACCGGGTCCGAAACGGTCAACTTCAACACCCAAGAGGACACGGGAACGCTGACCGTCATGGTCAACGGCGGGATCTATGCCAAGGTCACGATCGTGGACGGCAACCCGACCTACACGGGCGGCGGTGGTCAAGCGCTCACGGCGGATGACCTGACCGCGCTGGGCGCGATCTTCGACGCCCTCGGTACCGTTGCCAACCAGTTCGACGCCCTGATCGCACCTGCGGCGTCACTGGGCGGCTGACACCGGGCTCCCCGCGCGAGACTCGCGAGCCCCCGCCGGACCCTGGTCCGGCGGGGGTTTTCGCCGTATAAGGGGAGCTTGAAGATGCTCTACCGCGTCCTCGCTGACTGCGTGGTCGTGATCCACGCCGCGTTCGTCGTGTTCGTCGTGCTGGGCGGGTTTCTCGCGTGGCGCTGGCGCGCCGTCGCGTGGGTGCACGCGCCGTGCGCGTTGTGGGGCGCCGCTATCGAGTTTGGCGGCTGGATCTGCCCGCTCACGCCGCTCGAGAACGCGCTGCGGGCACGGGCCGGGCTCGAGGGCTACGCCGGCGGGTTCATCGAGCATTATCTGACGCCCATCCTGTATCCGGAGGGGCTGACCCGTTCCACGGAGGTGGTGCTGGGCGCGCTGGTACTGGTCGCCAATCTGGTCGCCTACGGGGTGCTCGTCCGACGGGTGCTCGCGCAGCGGTAGTCGGGCCGGCCCGCGCGGCTACATATTTACTCGAACCTCCTCTCGAGGCTGCCATGCGCCGCTTGATCGCCCTCCTGCTCCCCACCCTGCTCGCCGGGTGCGGCGGCGGGTCCAGCAAGGCCGGGGCCAGAGACACCCTCACCGAACGGCAACGCGACTCGATCCTCGCGCAATCGCAGATTCCCGGCGCCACCGGGGTGGGGCGTGCCATGAAGGCCGCGGACTCGACCAGCGCGCGGATTCGGGCGACCGACAGCGTCGCCCCGTGAGAGGATGGGCGGCGGTGTGCTGCGCGCTCGCCGTAGCGCTGGCCGCGTGCGAGCCGTCCGATCCCTGCCGCTCCTCCGCGATGCACCTGCGCACGCGGTTCGCGACAGCCTATGCCGGCCACTGGCGGGTGGCCCGCGGCGACACGCTCACCCTCCCCCAGCTCGGGGACCGCTTCAGGCTCATCGCCTTGACCCTCGACACGGCGCGCGTCACCGTCGGCCGCACGTGTCGCTTCAAGGGCACGCTGGTGTTCGCCGTGCCGCGGGCCGAGACGCTCGCCGTCACCTGGTCCGGGGTACCGGAGCAGGCGCTGATCTACGGGTGGCCCGCCGAGCTCGGTCCGTTCGCGGGCGTCGGCGCGGTGCGGGTCGGGGACTCGCTCGCGGGCGAGATCCTGTTCGACGAGCGGCTGAATGTGCAGGTGCCGCACGGCGTCACGGCGCGATTCCTGGCCGGCCGTGCGCGCGACTGAGCGAACCGGCTATCTTCCTCCCATCCCGAGCCGCGAGGTGCCGGTGGACGCGCAGCGGATGACGGCATATGGCAGCATGCTCGGCATCGCGTTGGGCGGGTTCACCTGGGTCGTAGTGGCCGGGAACCTGATCCACAAGCCGGTCATCGGGCTCGGCGGCGCGGTCGCCGGGGCCGCCGTCTGGTGGATCGGTGGGCGGGCCCTGCTGCGCTACCCGGCGCGCCGCGCCACCGTCATGGGCATCGTCATCCTGTTCGTCGTGCTCGTCGACTGGGCGTTCCTGGGCGCCGTGCTCCCCCGCATCCCGGAAGGCGGCAGCCTCTATCTGGGAACGTCGCGGTCGGCCTACACCATGCTGCAGCCGATACTGCTTGTGGGCGGTCTCGTCGGGACCGCCCTCGTGTTGTGGGACCTGTTGGGGCAACGGGGCCGCTCATGAAAGGGTTCTTCTTCCGACTGGTGATCACGGCGCTCGGCCTGTGGGCGGCTGCGACCATCGTCCCCGGCGTCCACATCGCGGGCTGGGGCAACCTCCTGGTCGCGGCGCTATTGCTCGGAATCGTCAACGCCGTCATCCGCCCCGTCATCCTGATCCTCACGCTGCCCTTGACGGTGCTCACGCTCGGCCTGTTCATCCTCGTCGTGAACGGCATCTCGCTCGCTCTGGTCGCGTGGCTCATGCCTGGCTTCACACTCGCGGGACTCGGGCCTGCCATCCTCGGGTCCATCGTGGTGGGGCTCACGAGCTGGTTCGGCTCGGCGTTCGTCGGTGGCTCCGGCCGGATCGAGCGCTACCGGCGCATCGAAGTGACGGGTCGCCGGCTCGACTGATGGAGCGCGTCTTTGCCGTGCTCGGCGCCGCATCGGCGCTGCTCGCCGTAGGTGCGGGCGCATTCGGCGCGCACGCGCTGCGGGGGCGGCTCACGCCCGACCTGCTCGCCGCGTTCGAGACGGGCGTCCGTTACCAGATGTACCACGCGCTCGCGCTGTTCTGCGTCGCGTGGGCGGCGACCCGATGGCCGGTGGGGCCGGTGCGCGCCGCCGGCTGGCTCTTCGTGGCGGGCACGGTGGTGTTCTCCGGGTCTCTCTACGCGCTGGCGCTCAGCGGCGCGCGCGGCATCGGGGCCGTGACGCCGCTGGGCGGGCTCGCGTTCCTCGCCGGCTGGCTCGCGCTCGCGGTGGGCGTGTGGAGGGGGTAACACCGCGCGCGGGCCGCTGGCTGCTGGTGATCGGTGCGCTGTACGCCGCCATCGTCATTCCGATCGGCGTGCACAAGGGCGGTGACATCGTCGCCGAGCTGAGCCAGAGCGAGCGCCTGCTCGGGGGCGTGCCGCTGTATCAGGCTCCGCCCGGCAAGGGAATGTGGTGGCCGCCGTTCACGGCGTTCGGCCTCGTGCCGTTCGCACTGGTGGCGCGTTGGAGCCTGGTGGTGGCAAAGGCGTTCTGGGCGGCGCTGAACGTCGCATGTCTGGGCTGGAGTCTCGCGCTGGCGCGACGCTGGACCAGCGGCTGGGGGCCCGTGGCGCTCGCCGTCGCGGCGGTCGCCAAGCCACTGCAGAGCAACTTCGAGCACCTGAACATCACGCCGATCCTGCTCGTGCTCGCGATGGCGGCGGCGGCGGATCTCCGGGCGGGACGGGAGGCCCGCGCAGGCGCCTGGCTCGGTCTCGCGACCGCGATCAAGGCGTTCCCCGCTCTCGTGTTCCTCTACTTCCTGCTGACGCGCCGCTGGCGCGGCCTGCTCGCTGGCAGCGCCGTGGCCGCGGGGCTCACGGTAGGCGCGATGCTCTCCTACGGCCCCGTGGGCGCGCTGCACGCGGTACTGGCGTGGGGACGCCTCAGCCGCGACGCTGCGCCGTTTGGCACGGTGGTCACGCAGTCCCTCGCCGGATTCGGCGCCCTGTATGGATGGTCAGCGTGGGCCGTCGGAGCCCTGAGCGTCGCATGCA
>JAEHDT010000214.1 GCA_016880225.1 Gemmatimonadota bacterium
AGCCGGCGGCGCCGCCCCCACCCGCCGCCCCGGCCGACCCTCGGCCCGACATCCAACGCGTGATCGATGCGTACGCGCGGGCGCTCGAGTCGCGCGACCTCGGCCAGGTCCGGCGCGCCTATCCGGGGCTCACGCCGGCGCAGCAGCAGAGCTGGAAGGATTTCTTCCAGTCGGTGCGCAGGTTCAAGGCGGCGTTGACCGTCACGTCGGTAAGCGTCGCCGGCTCCAGTGCGGAAACGGTTGTGAGCGGGTTTTACGAGTACGACAACGCCACCACGGGCCGGGCCGAGCGGCGTCCCGCAACTTTCCACGCGCTGCTCGCCGTCGACTCGAGCGGCTGGCGGCTCACGACGGTCCGCTGACGCGCTTCTAGAAGTTGTATTCGAGCCCCGCGGTCCACAGCACGTTGGGCCGCAGCCCGCCACGGTTGAGCGGCCACAGCGTGTTCGTGACCACGGTGATCCCGGCGCCCGTGACGAACTTGAAGCCGAACGAGCCGTTGATGAGGTCGTCGCGCTGGTTCGGGATATTGGTCGGCTGCAGGGTGCGGCGGAACGGCAGGTCGTAGGTCACCGTGCCCGGCAGCCGCAGCTTGCCGTCGCCCACCTGCAGCTCCGATACCAGGTCGACCGCCATCGTGGCCCACGGCGCCATCACGTGATCGAAGCCGACGGTCGCGAGTACCGCGTTGTTCTGCAGGTCGCCGCTGCGAAACAGGAATCCGATGTTGGCGTGCGGCGTGAAGGCCCCGAAGCGCGCCGACAGGATGCCGAGGCCGCGGGCCGCCAGGTGCCCGGACCCGAGCAGGTCGTCCTCGCTGCCGGTGGGAAAGCGCACGTCGCCGAGCAGCGAAAAGTTGGTCCGCGGCGACTGTGTCACGTTGACCTTGACGCGGGCGGCGACGTCGCCGATGCCCGTCGCGGAGCCTTCCACGAAGCGTGAGGTGGAGAGTTGCGGGTCGGCCGCGGTGCCGCCGAAGAAGTGCTGGGCGGTGGTGCCGCCGAACGGCACGATCTGGGCGTCGCTGGTGCCGCGCAGCGAGGTGCTGACGATCGGGAGGACGACGCCGATGTCCATGCGGTCGAGCAGTCCGAAGCTCACGAAGAACGAGGTGACGGTCATGTCGATGTCGAGCGCCAGGCGGAGCGCGATCACATCGTTCTCGTGGGTCGGCACGCCGTACGGCGTGCACGAGGCGCCCACGATGCTGTCACACTGGGCACCCGTGACGTTCTCGTGCGTGAACGTCATCTGGATGCCGCTCATGCTCACGCCTCGCAGCGTCTCGAAGTGCAGGCGGTTGACGTTGGCGCCGATGAAGACGCGTCCCCGGCCGAGCGTGAGGGCGCGCTCGCCGAACACGGGACCCGGCGACGCGGACGTCGCGACCGGAACGCCGCCTTCGAAGCGGAACGTGACCCCGCCGCTCGTGGCGCTCACCGGGAGGTTGGCGACGCTCTGGCTGAGCGCCGTGCCGACGAACGAGATCAGCGTGCCGTTGTCGGCGACGGCCGCGGGCACGAAGTGGTCCGCATGGAGCGCGGTCGCCGAATCGGAGCCGGCGGTGCCGCCGAGGAACAGCGGATCCTTGCCGTCGGCGAAGATGAACAGTTGGGCGATCTTGTCCCTGAGGCCCTGCGCCGGGAGCGACCCGGCCGCCAATGTGAGCCCGACCAGCGTCCACCAGAAACGCCGCATAGACCCTCCGCACAGGGATAGAAGACATTCGCCCGCTCGAAAAGACGGCACCCCGTGGGGGGCGTCAACCCCACCTGCCGTTGACCGGGGTGTCACGCCGGTTACCTTCCAAACCTGAGATGAGCCGGCCCCCTCCCGACCGCACGATCCTCCTGGACGCCCGCGCCATGTCGCGGGCGCTTCAGCGTATGGCGGTAGAAGTGCTCGAGCTCGCGCACGGGACCGACGACCTCGTGCTCATCGGCATCCAGCGGCGCGGCG
>JAEHDT010000215.1 GCA_016880225.1 Gemmatimonadota bacterium
GCCAGCATTTCCTTGCGGCGGTCCCCGAAGCCCGGGGCCTTCACGGCGCAGACCTTGAGCGTGCCGCGCAGCTTGTTCACGACCAGGGTCGCCAGCGCCTCACCTTCGAAATCCTCGGCGATCAGGAGCAACGGCTTCCCCGACTGCGCCACCTTCTCGAGCACCGGGAGCAAGTCCTTCATGGCGGAGATCTTCTTGTCGTGCACGAGGACGTACGCATCCTCGAGCACCGCTTCCATCTTCTCGGGATCGGTGATGAAGTAGGGCGACAGGTAGCCGCGGTCGAACTGCATCCCGTCCACGGTCTCGAGCGTGGTCTCGAGACCCTTCGCCTCTTCGACCGTGATCACACCGTCCTTGCCGACCTTCTCCATGGCGTCGGCGATCTTGTCGCCGATCTCCTTGTCGCCATTGGCGGAGATCGTACCGACCTGCGCGATCTCCTTCCGACCCTTCGTGGCGACGGAGATCCGCTTCAACTCCTCGACCACCGTCTCAACCGCCTTGTCGATGCCGCGCTTCAGCGACATCGGATTGACGCCGGCGGTGACTGACTTCAGGCCCTCACGAAAGATCGCCTGGGCGAGCACCGTCGCCGTCGTGGTGCCGTCGCCCGCGAGATCCGACGTCTTGGTCGCCACTTCCTTCACCATCTGGGCGCCCATGTTCTCGATCTCGTCCTCGAGCTCGATCTCCTTGGCGACCGTGACGCCGTCCTTGGTGACCGTGGGATTCCCGAACTTCTTGTCGATCACGACGTTCCGACCCTTCGGACCGAGGGTGACCTTCACCGCCTCGGCCAGCTGATCCACGCCGCGCTTCAGACGGGCGCGCGCCTCAACGTTGAACTCCAAGTACTTCGCAGCCATGTCCGTTTCCTCCTAGAAGACCTCAGCCAAGCTTGGCGATGACGTCGGCTTCCTTGATGAGAATGATCTCTTCGCCTTCGAGCTCCACCTGGGTGCCGCTGTACTTTCCGTACACCACCCGGTCCCCGACCTTGAGCTCCATCGGGACCGCCTCGCCCTTCTCCCGGCGCCCGGGACCTACCGCGATCACCTCGCCCTGGATCGGCTTCTCCTTGGCCGTGTCGGGGATATAGAGACCACCCTTCATAGTCTCCGTCTCCTCCATCGGCCGGATAGCCACGCGATCCGCGAGCGGGAAGATCTTGACCTTCGTCTTCGCAGCCGTTGCGGTTGCCATTGGGGTTCGACCTCCAACTCGATACTTGGTCATAAGTACATGTGGGATATCGTTATTAGCACTCTTGCGTGACGAGTGCTAAACCAACCGCCGGGAATTTCTCCCGCCCTGCGCGGCGTGTCAAGGGGGCGAGATCGAGCGCCGCAGCGCCGCCGCCCGAGCCAGGGAATCGACGATGGCCCGGGCTTGATCCGCAGGTCCGGAGCCGAGGGAGTCGACCGGCGCCGACACGGCAGCCACCACGACCCCGGTGCGTGTGTCCGCGAGTCGGACGTGCAGCCAGGTCAGGGCCGGCGGGTCGGTTTCCCGGAAGGTGAACGCGAACAGGTAGGCGGTGGCCCGGCCCCCGCCGCGAACGTGCTGGCGCACCGTGAAGCCACGGCGTTTCAGCCCCTGAGCGAGCTCCCGCCCCAGGGAGTCCCGGCGGGTGATCAGGATGTCGTACCCTCGCAGGGCGGACGGCTGTTCGTAACGGGTGGCGGGAGCGCAAGAAGAGACAAGGGCGTTGCCGAGAACGGCGAGCCCGATAAAGGCGTTGCCCGTCATGGGACGACTCGCCGCGCTCCCACCCACCGTTCCAGCCAGTACCCGCCCTCCGGATCCTGGGGGTCGAGCCGCGACAGCTTCACCCCACGGGTCGAGCTGTGGATGAACTTGAGCTCGCCCACGTACATCCCCACGTGCGTCACGCCCGCCCCGGGGCGGGCGGAGAACAACAAGATGTCGCCCGGCCGCAACGCGTCGATTACCGGCGTCACCTCGGCGCCGGCGCGCGCCTGATCGCGGCTCATGCGCGGCAACCGGATGCCGTGCTGCCCGTAGGCGTATTGGATCAACCCCGAGCAGTCGAAGCCGTTGTCCGCGGTCCCTCCCCAGAGGTACGGCGTTCCGAGGGATTCGAGCGCCGTCTGCACGACGTCGGCGGCGTTGCCCGTGATGGTCGCCGGGGGCGCCGGAGGCGGCAGCTCGGGCGGCGCGCCCGCTCCGCCTCTCCCCCTTCCCCCTCCGCCTTTCCCCAATCCGAGCGAGACGCCCAGCGCGGCGCTCACCCCCTTGCGCGCGTCGCTCCGAGGATTCCAGAACCCGCGGGGACCCCGGTCCTCGAGGCGATAACGCACCTCTCCTCCCAAGGCGAGCCACCCGAGCGGCCGCCATTCGAGCCCACCGCCGACGGTCCATTGCGCCGCCAGCTCCTGCGTGGACGTGTCGGTCGAGAGGCCGAGGGCGAGTCCGGCCAGTGCGTAGGGGTTGAGCGTGGCGCGCCCACGCCAGCCCTGCACTTCGTAGCCCAGGCCGTAGAACGCGCGGCGCCGCCCGAGCGTGTCGTTCACGAGCAGGGACAGGCCGAACCCGTGCGTGAACGGACCGCCCAACCGCGAGCTGGTGCGGAACTCGTAGACCTGGGCACGATTGCCGTTGTACCAGCGCCCGAGGTGGAGCTCGAACCCGCGCCCGCCCCCTTGCGCCGCCACCGTCGCGGGGAGGAAGAGGAGCAGCGCGAGCCGCCAGCGCTCAGTCAGCGGCGGCAACGGCGCCGTGCTCCTCCGACGCGCGCGGGGCCATGTGATGGGACAGGAGATGGGGGACCCGCCGCATGAAGCGCACCCAGATGGCGAGCGCGGTGAACCCGCACAGCGCCGCTGCGCCGCCCGCCACGGCGAGCATGGTGAGCGGACGGGTGAACCCGATCGCCACGAGCGCCCCGGCCCATAAGCCCACGTAGGATGCCGCCCACGCCAGGACCGGCGTGAGCAGCCAGCCGACCACGACCAGCAGGTGGGCGAGCCAGCGGGGCACGTCGCCCCTCCCCGCCCGCTAGGCCTTGCGGGCCAGGGCGACGAGGGCGAGCGCCGCGAGGACCACGGTGAAGGCGCCGCCCGCGGCGACCGGCAGCGCGAGGGCGACGCCCGCGACCCGGGCC
>JAEHDT010000023.1 GCA_016880225.1 Gemmatimonadota bacterium
TACTGACTGATGGGTCTTTGCGGATCGAGGCCCGGCGCGCCGGATTGGGCGTACGCGACGGTGGGGAGGGCTAGGGCAAGGAAAACCCAGCGCTTACGCACGAGTTAGTCTAGGGGCGCGTTGACTGCGGGCGCAATAGGCGCCGTCACTTTTCCAACCAAAAGCTGGTCCTTCGCGCCTGCGGCGCTCGGGATGACACGTTGGCTGCGGCTTCTTGCAAAAAAGGAGATGGGAGCGGGGAAAGGTGAGCACGCCTATTGCGCCCGCAGTCAACGCGCCCCTAGACTAACTCGTGCGTAAGCGCTGGGTTTTCCTTGCCCTGGCCCTCCCCACCGTCGCGTACGCCCAATCCGGCGCGCCGGGCCTCGATCCGCAAAGACCCATCAGTCAGTACCTCCACGACGTCTGGACCATCGATCAGGGACTCCCCCAAAACGGCATCCTCGCGATCGCGCAGGGGCGCGATGGCTATCTGTGGCTCGGCACGGAGGCGGGGCTCGTTCGCTTTGACGGCGTTTCCTTCACGACCTTCACCACGGCCACCACCAGCGCGCTGAAAGACAACTACGTCAGCGCGGTCCTCGTCGACTCGTCTGACGATGTTCTGGTCGGCACGTGGGTCGGCGGCGTCAGTCGTCTCGGGAGAACCTCCGCCGCGATTCCCGGCGCCGAGGGCGCGTTCGTGAACGGGGTGTACCGCGATCGGACAGGCAGGCTCTGGGCGGCACGGACGGGCGGCCTCCTGCTCCTCGAGAACGGTGCGTTCAAGCCGGCCGCCGGAATCGACGGGTCCGTCTTCAGCATGGCCGAAGACTCGAGCGGCCTCTTGCTCGCGGGCTCGAGGAACGGAGTCATGGCCTGGCAAGGGAATCGGTGGGTGCCGTGGGGAAGGATCACCGGCGCGGTGTGGACGGTCTACCACGATCGCGCCGACGGCTGGTGGTTCGGGACCCCGGACGCGCTCTACTACTCGCATGGCGCACGGCTCGAGCGCTTCGACAGCGCTCATGGACTTCCCCCCGGCGGGGTGACCTCGATCCTCGAGAGCCGGAACGGCCAACTCTGGGTCGGCACCGACGGCGGCGGGCTCGCTCGTTTCGTCAATCGTCGCTTCCAGCGCTTCGCCGCGACGGACGGTCTCTCCGACGATGCCGTGACGTTCCTGCTCGAGGACCGGGAAGGCTCGCTCTGGGTAGGCACGCGGCACGGCGGCCTCAACCGGTTCCGGCAACCCATCTTCACCACCTACACCCCGCTCGAAGGCCTCTCGGCGAAAGTGATCTGGTCGGTATACGGTGACCGGCAGGGGGCGCTGTGGATCGGGACGGAAGCCGGGGGCCTCGACCGGATGCAAGGCGGGCGCGTCACGAACTACACGCCGGCGCAGGGTCTGCCCGCCAACTCCGTCATCGCCACACTGCAAACGAAGGAGGGCGTGCTCTGGGCCGCGACGCGCGAGGGCCTCGCGCGGCTGCGTGGCAGCCGCTGGGAACGGATGACGTTCGCGGGAACGCACCCGACCCTCAGCGTCTCGGCGCTCACCCAAGACTCGAGCGGCGCGCTCTGGCTCGGCGGCAGCGACGGGCTGTACCGCTGGAAGGGTGGGGTGCTACGCGATTACACGAAGCAAGCCGGCCTCGACGCCGCCAAAGTCCGCGCCATCGTCGAGGATCGAGACGGCGTGCTGTGGATCGCCACGCATGGCCGCGGCCTCCTGCGGTTCGAGAACGAGCGCTTCACCGCGTACACGACAAAGGAAGGCCTCTCGAATGACGTCGTCGAGTCGCTCTTCGCCGACGAGCATGGACTCTGGGTGGGCACGGAGGCAGGATTGAACCTGGTGCGGAACGGCAAGATCACGGTGTTGCCGCTCAAGTTCGCCGTGCTGATGACCGACCTGTTCACGATTCAAAAAGACGACGGCGGCAATCTGTGGCTGAGCTCGAACCAGGGCCTCGGCCTTGTGAACCAGCGTGACCTGCTCGCGGCCGCCGACGGTTCCGGTGACAGTGTTCTGGTGCAAGAGGTGATCTCTCTCGACGGGCGCCGCCGCATCGAGTTCAACGGCTCATCGCAGAACGCCGGGTGGAAGAGTCCCGACGGCCGGCTCTGGTTTCCGAGCATCAAGGGGTTGGTCGTGGTCGACCCGGCGCACCTCACCAGCAACCCGCTCCCACCGCCCGTCCACATCGAACAGATCGTGGTGGACGGCCGCGCCGTTCCGGTGAGCGATAGCGTGGTGGTGCCGCCGAGTGGCGGCAATGTCGAGCTGCATTACACCGCCACCAGCCTGCTCGTCCCCGAGCGCGTCCGGTTCCGCTACCGGCTCGAAGGCTACGACAAGGACTGGGTGGAGGCGGGCGCGCGGCGCGTGGCGTACTACACGCGCGTGCCGGGCGGGCGCTATCGCTTTCACGTTCTCGCCGCGAATAACGACGGCGTGTGGAACGAGGCCGGCGCCGCGCTGCCGTTCCGGCTGGGCCTGCACTTCTACGAGACGTGGTGGTTCGACGTCGTGGTCGCGCTGACCGCTGTTGCCGCAGTGTTGGGGGGCGTGCGACTCCGCGTTCGCAGCATCGAGAGGCGTGCGCAGCACCTGTCCGAGCTGGTGGACGAGCGCACCAGGGAGCTGCAGCTGGAAATCGTGGAACGGAGCCGCGCAGAGGAAGGGCTGCGCCAGGCGCAGAAGATGGAAGCCGTCGGTCGGCTGGCGGGCGGCATCGCCCACGATCTCAACAACGTGTTGACCGCCGTCATGGCGCACGTAGACCTGGCCGTCACGTCCCTGCCCCCGGGCAACGACCTGCACGAGGACCTGTCGCAGGCCCAGGGCGCGGCGCGCCGCGGCGCCTCGATGATCCGCAAGCTGCTCGGCTTCAGCCGCCGCGAGCGCCTCGTTTTGACGCCGCTCCACCTGGAAGTGCTGGTGGCCGACATCGTGCCCTCGGTACAGCGCATGCTGCCGAAGATCGAAGTCGCGGTCAGCTGGGAGAAGGACCTGCACCCGGTCGCGGCCGACGCCGGGGCCGTGCAGCACATGCTGCTGAACCTCGCCAACAATGGCGCCGATGCGATGCCGAATGGCGGCCGGCTGAAGATCCACCTGGAGCCGGCGACACCCGACGAGAAGCAAATGGCGGCGGCGGAGTTTGGCGCCCCGGGGCATTACGTCGTCCTCTCCGTGCGGGACAACGGCACCGGCATGTCGCCCGAGACGCTGGCGCGGATCTTCGAGCCGTACTTCACGACCAAGTCGCCCGACCGTGGCAGCGGGCTCGGCATGGCGATGGTGTACGGCCTGATGAAGCAGCATCTCGGCTACGTGCTGGTGAACAGCACGCTGGGCGTCGGCACCGAAGTGCGGTTGTACTTCCCCGTAAGCGCGCACCCGGTCGCCAAGGTGGTGACCGAGGCCCCCCCCCCGCTCCCGGTGCGCCCGCACGCGAAACAAACCATTCTGGTAGTGGAGGATCAGGAAGCGGTGCGCAGCGCCGCGACACGCGGGCTCAAGCGCTTCGGGTATAGTGTGTTTGCCGCCGCCGACGGTGAAGAAGGTCTACAGGTGTGGCACGAACACGCGGATACGATCGATCTCGTGGTGTCCGA
>JAEHDT010000024.1 GCA_016880225.1 Gemmatimonadota bacterium
CCCACGGCGTCCGCCCCCCACAGCGTGAGCGCGGCCGCGAACGTTTCGGGCGCGGTGCCGTACAGCGTAAGCCCGTCGTCGCCCACCGTCATCTGCGCGATCACGGGGAGGTCGGAAAGACTCTTCACGGCCCGCAGCGCTTCGTGGATCTCGTCCACGTCCGAAAACGTCTCCAGGATGAATCCGTCCACGCCGCCCGCGAGCAGGCCCTTGACCTGCCGTTGGAAGTGCGCGAACGCCTCCTCCCGCGACGTGGCGCCGAACGGCTCGATACGCACGCCCAGCGGCCCGATCGCCCCCACGACGCTCGCCCTTCCCGCGGCGGCGCGGCGCGCCAGCTCGCCCGCGGCCTGGTTGATCCGCTCGGTGTCGTCGGCGAGCCCGTAGCTGCCGAGCTTGACCGGGTTCGCGCCGAAGGTGTTGGTCTCGAGGATCTCCGCGCCGGCGCGTACGTACGCCTCGTGTACCTCCTGAACCAGCTTCGGCTGCTTGACGCTCAGCTCGTCGTAGCAGACGTTCAGGAAGAAGCCCTTGGCGTACAGCATGGTGCCCATCGCCCCGTCGAGGACGTGGACTTTACCGTCGTTGAGGAGATCGCGGAGGGTTATCGGCATCCTGGCTTTTTAGCGACTTGTTTAACGTGGCCGCAATACGCCGCAAATCGCCACGAGCATCGATTGTGGCTCGGAATCTAGCCCCCACAGCTTAGGTTACGCCATGCCCGACCTCGGCCCGTTCCATCCGCAGATCGTTCACTTCGTCATCGCGCTGCTGTTTACGGGCGTCGCGTTCCGCTGGGCGTCGTTCGCGCGAACGGCCCGCCTGGCGTTCACGGGACCCGCCGCCGCAGTGCTGCTCATCGCCGGCACGGCCGCCGCCGCGCTGGCGGTCCACTCCGGTCTCAACGCGCACGGACCCGTGGAGCGCGTGCCCGGCGCCCGGGCTGCGGTCATCGAGCACGAGGAGTGGGGCGAGCGCACGCGGAACATCTTTATCGTGGTCGCGGCGCTCGAGATCGCGGCGTTGATCCCCGCGGCGGCGCGCTGGCGCAAAGGCGCGTACGTCGCCTCGGCGCTGGTCGGGCTCGCGGGCGCGGTCTCGCTCTACGAGGCGGGCGAGCACGGGGGCGAGCTGGTGTACGGATACGCAGGCGGCGTGGGGATTCGCAGCGGCAGCCCCGACGACGTGGGCCGGCTGCTCACGGCGGGCCTGTATCACCAGGCGATGCTCGACCGCAAAGCGGGAAGAGCGGCCGACGCCGCCCGCTTGATCGACCAGCTGGCCCAACGGGCCCCCCAAGACACAACCGTGCAGCTGCTCGTCATCGAGTCGCTCATCCTGGACAAGCAGGATGGAAAGGCGGCGCTCGCCGCGCTGGCCCGTTTTCCGGCCCGGCCCGACAGCCGCTTCGTGCGCTTCCGCGTCGGGCTGCTCCGCGCCGACGCGTTCGCCCTTGTGGGGATGCGGGACAGCGCCCGGGTGACTCTGGAAGGGATGGCGGGAGAGTTCGCGAACAACCGGGCGATAGAGGACCGCCTGGGAAAGCTGAAATAGCGTGTCCGACCTCCTCTCCGCCCGCTCGCAGATGGGCGTGTCGCTCGCGTTTCACATCGTGTTTGCCGTCATCGGCATCGCCATGCCGCTGATGATGCTCGTCGCGGAGCGCCGCTGGCAGGTGACCGGGCACGCGATCTATCTCGACCTCGCCAAGCGCTGGGCGAGGGGGACCGCGATCCTGTTCGCGGTCGGGGCCGTGTCGGGGACGGTGCTGTCGTTCGAGCTGGGGCTCCTCTGGCCGGGGTTCATGCGGCTCGCGGGGCCGATCATCGGCATGCCGTTCTCGCTCGAAGGATTCGCGTTCTTCACCGAGGCGATCTTCCTGGGCATCTACCTGTACGGCTGGGACCGCATCTCGCCGCGCGCCCACCTCTGGGCCGGCGTCGCCGTGGCGGTGAGCGGCGCGGCGTCGGGCATCTTCGTGGTGATCGCGAACGCGTGGATGAACGCTCCCACGGGCTTCGCTCTGGTCAACGGCCAGGTTGCGAACGTCGACCCGATCGCGGCGATGAGGAACGCGGCCGCGCTCAGCCAGACGCTCCACATGACGCTCGCGGCGTACGCCGCCACCGGGTTCGCGGTCGCCGGGATCCACGCGTTCCTGCTGCTCAAGGATCCGGCGAACGCGTTCCATCGCCGCGCGCTCGAGATTGCGCTGCTGGTGGGCGCGCCGGCCGCCGTGCTGCAACCCCTGTCGGGCGACCTCGCGGCGCGCCACCTCGCGGTGCATCAGCCCGTGAAGCTCGCGGCCGCGGAGGCGGTGTTCGGCACGCGGGCGGCGGCACCGCTCACGCTCGGTGGCTGGCCCGACATGGCGGCGCGCGAGACCCGGCTCGCGGTGGAGATCCCGTACGGCCTGTCGCTGCTCGCGTTCCACGATCCGCACGCGGTCGTCAAGGGACTCGACCTCGTCCCCCCCGACGATTGGCCCAACGTCCCCGCGGTGCATCTCTCCTTCCAGCTGATGGTCGCGTTGGGCACGTACCTGGCCGTCGTCGGGTTGTGGGCAGGATGGCTCGCCTGGCGCCGGGTCGACCTCGCCCACCACCGCTGGCTGATGCGGGCCGTCGCGCTCGCGACCCCGCTGGGCTTCCTGGCGGTCGAAGCGGGATGGATGGTGACCGAGCTGGGGCGTCAGCCGTGGGTGATCTATGGCGTGCTCCGGACCCGGGACGCGGTCACGCCGATGCCGGGCCTGGTGGTGCCGTTCGTCGTCTTCACGCTGCTGTATTGCTTCCTCGGCGTGATCGTCGTCTGGCTCCTGTACAGGCAGATCATCAGGAGTCCCGCAGTGCCGGAGTGGCGCGGGTTCTACATGCCGCGGGGGGAGTCTCGGTGATCGAATACTGCGCGGTGAGTGGTGGGCGGTTCCTGACGGTGCGCACCGAGAGACCGGCTCGCAACGGGGTCAACCGCTCACGACTCACCACGCATCGTGCCTTTCCATGACGCTCGCCGACGTTCTCGCGGGCTCGACCTTCGTCGCACTCACCGCCTACGCGTTGCTCGCGGGCGCGGACTTCGGAGGTGGGGTGTGGGACCTGGTCGCGAGCGGCCCGCGCAAGGAGCGCCAGCGCGAGCTCATCGCACACGCGATCGGGCCCGTGTGGGAAGCGAACCACGTGTGGCTGATCCTCGCGCTCGTGCTGCTCTTCACCTGCTTCCCGCCGGCGTTCGCGCGGCTCGGGACGCTGCTGCACATCCCGCTGGCGCTCGTGCTGATCGGCATCGTGCTGCGCGGCTCGGCGTTCACGTTCTGGCGCTACGGCGGCGCCGGAGATGAAACGCAGCGCCATTGGGGCGTGACCTTCGCCATTGCCAGTCTCATCACGCCGCTGCTGTTGGGGACGACCGTGGGGGCAATCGCCTCCGGCGCCCTGGGGGAGGGGGGACGCGGAAAGGAGCAAGGGTTCTATGCGATGTACGTCGCGCCGTGGCTCAACCCATTCGCTCTCGCGGTCGGCCTGTTCGCGCTCGTGGCGTTCGCGTTTCTCGCGGCCGTGTATCTGACGGTTGAAGCGCGGGAGCGCGAGTTGCAGGAGGATTTCCGCCGTCGCGCGCTCGCGTCGGGCGGCGCGCTGTTTCTCGCGGCCGCACTGGCCCTGCTCTTGTCCCACGGTCGCGCGCCGCTGGTGCGCGATGCCCTCATCTTCGCCGCGTGGGCCGTGCCGTTGCACCTCGCCACGGGTGGGGCGGCGCTCGTAGCGCTCGGCGCGCTGTGGTATCGCCGTTGGCGCGTGGCACGGATCGCGGCGGCGGCGCAGGTGGCGCTGATCCTCTCGGGCTGGGCGCTCTCCCAGTATCCCTACATTCTGCCCCCCGACCTGACGATCGCGGCCGCCGCGGCGCCCGACGTGACGCTGCGCCTCGTGCTGGGCGCGCTGGCGGTGGGCGCCGTGATCCTGCTGCCGTCGCTCTATTACCTGTTCCGAGTCTTCAAGCGGGCGTGACGACTCACTTCGCGTAGCGATCCGCTCCCAGGAAATGCAGCGAGACGTACGGCTCGGTGCCTTCGACCCAACTGTCGTGGCCCGCCGCGATGTGGAACAGGTCGCCGGGCCCGAGGGAAAACGCCTTGCCGTCATCCATGACGACGCGGCATCGCCCGGACACGACGAGCCCGACGTGCTCCACCTGGCAGGTCCTGGTGCCAGCGGTCGGGCCGACGTGCGTGGACCACTTCCACCCCGGCTCGTAGCTCGCCCGGCCCACCGTGACGCCGCCGACTTGCGCGAGGTCGAACCGGCCCTTCTCGAACTGTCGCGTCTCGTCGGGGCGGTCGAATCGCCTGATGGTCGCCGCGCTCATGCTGGCTCTCCTTCCGGACTCGTGCCGAGCAGCGCCCGGGCGAGCGTCTCCGGGGACACGTGTTCCACGGCGACCGTCTTGCGGCGCCCGGCGGCACCACTCGTGATGGTCACCGTCCCGCGCGGCACGCCCACCCGTGCGGCGACGAAGCGGATCAGCTCGGCGTTGGCGGCGCCGTCCACCGGCGGCGCGGCGAGCCTGATCTTGATCGCGTCGCCGTGCCGCCCCACCACCTCGGTCCGGCGGGCGCGGGGTACGACGTGGACCGCGACCGCGGCCATCAGAAGCCCACGCCGATGAGCAGGATGCGCTCGAGCACCCAGAGCACGAGCCAGGCCGCGAGCGGGCTCCAGTCGAGCGCGCCGAGCGGCGGGAGCACGCGGCGAATCGGCTCCACCACCCAGTCGGTGAGGGCGTAGGCCGGGGCGAGCCACCGTGTGTAGCGGTGATAGCCGAACCAGCTCGCGAGCACACGCACCACGAGCGCGGCGACGACGACCTTGTAGGCCAGCACGATCACCAGCGCCGCCGCCGAGCGCGGACCGCCGGAGAACGCCGCGGCCGCGCCGTAGGCCATGCCCTCGAGCCAGTTCCACGCCGCCAAAAGCAGCACGCCGGCCGCCGCGACGCCCACGATCAGCCACCACCCCGCGTGCACCGGGTTCCCTCCCGACCGCACCAGGCGCGCCTCGACCGGCCGCATCACGGGGTCGCTCGCGGCGCGGAGCGCCCGGCCGACGACGCCGAACGGCGATACGCGCCGGCTGCGCACCAGCCACGATGCGAAGGCGACGAGCACGCTCAGGGCGAACGCGGCCAGCACGGCGTAGCGGGCGACGGTATGCGCTGCGAGCATGGCTTAAGTTTAGCGCGATGCGGCGAATCCTTCAGCGGGTGCGCACGGCGCTCGGACGACCCAAGGCCGTGTTCGTGTATCACGTGAGCTACGCCCGCACCGTCTCGGGGGTGCCGATCGACCCTGCGCGTGCCGACGAGATCCTCGCCTTCCTGCTCGAGCAGAGGCTGATCCGGGAGCGCGACGTCTCGCGGCCCATCCCCGCCTCGCTCGAAAACCTGCTCCGCGTCCACACGCCGGCCTACCTCGAGTCGCTCTCCGACCCGGCCACCCTCACCGGGATCTTCGGCTTGCCGGTGCGGCCCGAGGAGGTGCAGGACATCATCGATCTGCAGCGCCTCAGCGTGGGGGGGACGATCCAGGCGACGCGGCTCGCGCTCCGGGGCGGAGGTCGCATCGCGGTGAACTTGAAGGGAGGGCTGCATCACGCTGCGCCGGCCCGGGGGGCGGGGTTCTGCGTGTTCAACGACGTGGCCGTCGCGATCCAGCGCCTGCGGGCTCGCGGCTTCGCGGACCCGGTGCTCGTGATCGACCTTGATCTGCACGACGGCAACGGAACCCGGGCGGCGTTCGCCTCGGACCCGACCGTGCACACCCTGTCGATTCACAACCGCGCCTGGGACGACGTCCCCGCCGTCGCGGCCACGAGCCTTGCGCTGGGTGAGGGAGTGTCCGACGCGGCGTATCTCGCGGCGCTGCGCGACGCGCTGCCGCCGGTACTGCGGGCCCGCCAACCAGGCTTGGTCGTGTACGTCGCGGGTTGCGATCCCGCAGCGGACGATCAGCTCGGCGACTGGCGGATCACGCCGTCGGGGATGCTCGAGCGCGACCGGTTCGTGGTGGAGCAGGTGCGTGGCCCCGACGACCGGCGGCGCACGCCTCTCGTGATCGTGCCGGGCGGCGGGTACGGCCCCAATGCGTGGCGCTACTCGGCGCGGTTCTTCGCCTGGCTCCTGTCCGGGCGCGTGATCGAGCCCCCGGACGACATGGAGCGCGCCCTCACGCGGTTTCGTCCGATCGCCGCCCAGTTCGCCGAGCGGGCATTCGCCTACCACGACGGGACGGCTGCCGGCGCGGAAACGGAATGGAGTCTCACCGAGACGGACGTGACGGCGTTGGCCCACGGGGCGGCCGGCGAGCCGCGCGTCCTCGAGCACTACTCGCGGCACCCCCTCGAGCTGCTGCTCGAGCGGCTGGGATTCCTGAAGCGGCTCCGCGATCTCGGGTTCCGTCACCCGATGCTCGATGTGGAGTTCGGTCATGCCCTGGGGGAGACGATCCGGGTGTACGGCGACGCGGAGCGGCGGGAGCTGCTCGTGGAGCTCCGGTTGAATCGCAACCGGCGGGTGATCCCGGGGATGGACGTGCTGTACGTCGAATGGCTGCTGCTGCAGAATCCCCGCGCAAAGTTCAGCGGCCGGCTCGCTCCGCTGCCCGGGCAGGAGCATCCGGGGCTCGGGATGCTCGGCCAAGTGGCCGCGTGGCTGCAGGTGATGAGCGAGTCGCTCGGGCTCGACGGCGTGGTGTTCGTACCGGCGCACTATTACACGGCGGCGCTGGGCCAGCATCGCCTGCGGTTTCTCGAGCCCGAAGACCAGGCGCGCTTCGAGGGGCTGCGGGAGGCGGTGTCGGGGCTGAATCTCGCGGACGCCGATCGGGCGATCGAAGCAGGACGCGTGGTGACCGAGCCGACGGGCGAGCCGGTGCGGTGGCGCCCGGCTCCCATGGTGCTCGCGGTGAGCGATCGGCTCAAGGCGCTGGTGCAAGGGCCGAGCTACGCCGGGCTGCTCGAGCGCGCACGCGGCGCGCAGCGACTCCGCCTCCAAGGAGAGACCACATGACCGAATCGGGCGACGTCCGGCGCTATCGCGCCAACCTCCAGGGCGAGATCGACGGTGCCGCCTTGTACCGCGCGCTCGCGGACGCCGAGGCGCAGCCACAGCTCGCCGAGGTGTACCGCCGGCTCGCGGGCGTAGAGGAGCGGCACGCCGCGGCGTGGGAGGAGCGGCTGCGCGCAGCGGGCGGCGGGGTCCCGCCGCGGCGGGCCGGGTGGCGGACACGGGCGCTGGCCTGGCTGGCGCGGCGCTTCGGGCCCCAGGTGGTGCTGCCGACCGTGGCGTCGCTCGAGCGGGTGGACTCGAGTCAGTACGATCGTCAGCCCGAGGCCCGCCCGGGCGGGCTGCCGGGGCAGGAGCGCTCTCACGCCCGGCTGCTACAGACGATCATCGGCCCGGGCCGCGGGCTCGAGGGCAGCTCGCTCGTACGCCTCGAGGGCCGGCATCGCTCGGTGGGCGGCAATGCGCTGCGCGCGGCGGTGCTGGGAGCGAACGACGGGCTGGTCTCGAACCTGAGCCTGGTGATGGGCGTCGCGGGCGCCGAGTTGTCGGGCAAAGGCATTTTGGTCACCGGCATCGCGGGGTTGCTCGCGGGGGCCGGCTCCATGGCGCTGGGGGAGTGGCTCTCGGTGCAGAGCTCCCGCGAGCTGTACGAGAGCGAGATCGCGACGGAAGCGGCCGAGCTCGCCGCCGTGCCGGAGGAGGAAGAGGAGGAGCTCGCCCTGATCTACCAGGCGAAGGGGCTACCCGAGGAGCAGGCGCGGGCGCTGGCCCGGCGGCTGATCGCGAACCGCGAGAACGCACTCGACACGCTCGCGCGCGAGGAGCTCGGAATCGATCCGCGTGAGCTGGGCGGGTCTGCCTGGGAGGCCGCCGTCACGTCGTTCATTTTGTTCGCGCTCGGTGCCATCGTGCCGCTCGCGCCGTTCTTTTTCCTCGCGGGGTCGAGGGCCGTGATCGTCAGCCTCTCGGTGAGCGCCATCGCGCTGTTTCTGATCGGCGCCGGCATCACGCTCCTCACGCGAAGAGGAGTGGTCGCGTCGGGTCTGCGGCAGGTTTCGTTCGGGCTCGCTGCGGCGGGGTTGGTGTACGGCATCGGCCGCCTGATCGGGGTGTCGCTCGCGGGCTAGCCGAGCCCGCTCTCTCAGGGCGCGAAGACGTCCACGGCATCGGTCTGCGCGAACCCGGCCCGCGGACCCCCGCCGATCACGTACAGTTTCCCGGCTAGCGCGGCGGCGCCAAGGCCGTGACGCGCCGTGGGCAGCGCCGGCGCCGCGCTCCAGCGGTCGGCCGCCGGATCATACACCTCGTGGCTTGCGAACACCGCGTTCCGGGTCTCACCGCCCACTACGTGGATCTTGCCGTCCAGCACGGCCACCGCCAGGCCGCCGCGCCGGGTCGGCATCCGCGCGCGCGTGATCCAGCGGTCGGTCGCGGGGTCGTACGCCTCGACCGCGTCGTAGTTGCGGTCAGGGTCGAACGGCCGCCCGCCGATCGCGTACACGAGCCCACCCGCCGCGGCCGCGGCGAGATGGTCCCGCACGGTCGGAATCGGCGCTGCTTCGCGCCAGCGGTCGGTGGCGGGGTCGTAGATAGCCGTCGCCCGGACCAGCTGCCGGCCCGCGCCCCACCCGCCCACGACGATCAGCTTGCCGCCGACGGCAGCCGCGCCCGACGCGCCGCGCGGCTCCGGGAGCGGCGCCCGCGGCTCCCAGCGGTTCGCGCGCGCGTCATAGAGCCAGAGCGTGCGCTCCGGGACGAAGCTCTGCCCGGCGAGCCCACCCACAGCGTACAGGGTGTCGCCCGCGACGGCGAGCGGCATATGGTGGCGCGGGGCAGGGAGGTCCGCGATCCGCTCCCAGCGGTCCGACGCGGGGTCGTAGCGGAACGCGGCGGCGGTGGGCCGGCTGGTGCGGTCGATCCCTCCGGCGACGTATATCCTGCCGCGCAGCACCGCGGCGGAGAGCTCCTGTATCGGCTCGGGGAGCGGCGCGGCGGAGGACCAGCGGCCGTCGCTCGCGACGAGGGCGGCCGCAGCCAGGAGGAGCGGGAGTCGCATCAGGCGGCGAACGCCGCCGCCACGATGCGCGCCTGCTCCGCTTGGTGGGCCGCCGGGTACCCTTCCGCGGGGCTCGAGCGCTCGGGGCGGGCGATCGCCCGGAGGGTGACCGTGTCGGGGACGAGATCGCGCAGCTGCGGCAGCATGAACTTCTGGGGCCCCATGTTGCGGGGCTCCTCTTGCACCCACACGATCTCGCGCAGGTTCGGATAGCCGCGGACCAGCGCCGCCAGCTCGTCGCCGGGGAACGGGTAGAGCAACTCCACGCGCCCGATCGCCACGTGCGTGGCGAGGGCCCGCGCCGGCGCGAGCGTGAGGTCGTAATACACCTTGCCGCTGCACAGGATGAGCCGGCTCACGGCGTCGCGCCGCTCGACCGCGGCGTCGTCGAGCACCGGCCGGAACCGCCCCGTGCTCAGGTCTTCCAGCCGGGAGCTCGCCTGCGGCAGGCGCAGCAGGCTCTTGGGCGTGAACAGCACCAGCGGCCGCAGCTCGGGGTGGCGGGCCTGGCGGCGCAGCAGGTGGAAGTACTGGGCCGCCGTGCTGCAGTTCGCGATCCGGATGTTGCCGTCGGCGCCGAGCGCCAGGAACCGCTCGACGCGGGCGCTCGAATGCTCTGGTCCCTGGCCCTCGTAGCCGTGCGGCAGCAGCAGCGTGAGGCGCGACGTCTGCCGCCACTTGGCGAGCCCGGCGATGAGGAACTGGTCGATGATGACCTCGCCGCCGTTCGTGAAGTCGCCGTACTGCGCCTCCCACAGCACCAGCGTCTCCGGCGCCGCGGCCGCGTAGCCGTACTCGAAGCCGAGGCAGGCGAACTCGGAGAGCGGGCTGTTGTGCAGCTCGAACGGCGCTCGCGCCCCCGGCAGGTTGTGGATCGGCGCGTGGCGGCGCCCGTCCCGGGCGTCGTGCAGCACCAGGTGCCGCTGGCTGAACGTGCCGCGCTCGGTATCCTGCCCGGTGAGCCGGAGCGCCGTTCCCTCGGCGAGGAGCGACGCGAAGGCCAGCGCCTCGGCGTGCGCCCACTCGATCTGCCCTTCGGTGAGTGCGGGGCGCCGCCGCTCCAGCTGCTTCAGCAGCTTGGGGATGACGTTGAAGCCCTGGGGCACCGCGAGCAGCTGCTCGTTGAGCGTCGTGAGCAGCGGCGCGCTCACCGCGGTGTCGGGCTCCGCCACCTTCGCCTGGGCGGTCGAGATGCGCTGCGGCTCCTCGCCCGTCCCCTCACGCAGGTGCGCCTTGAGCGACTGCTGGATCTCCGTGAGCCCCTGGTACATCTGCTCGGCCTCGGCGGCCGCCTGGGCGGCGTCCACAACACCTTCACGGGCGAGCTGCTCGGCGTAGCGCTGACGCACCGTCGGAGTCTGTTTGATCCGCTCGTACATCAACGGCTGGGTGTACGCCGGCTCGTCGCCCTCGTTGTGGCCGTGCCGCCGGTAGCCCACCACGTCGATCACCACGTCGCCGTGGAACTCGGCGCGGTACAGCATCGCCAGCCGGGCGGCGGCGAGGCACGCTTCCGGATCGTCGGCGTTCACGTGGATGATCGGCACGTCGAAGCCCTTCGCCAGGTCGCTCGAGTAGTCGGTGGAGCGCCCTTCCTTGGGGTCGGTGGTGAAACCGAGCTGGTTGTTGCCGATGAGGTGGATCGTGCCGCCGGTGGTATAGCCCTTGAGGCGCGCCAGGTTGAACGTCTCCGCCACGATGCCCTGTGCCGCGAACGAAGCGTCGCCGTGGATCAACAGTGGGAGGGCCACCGTCCGGTCGTGAATCGCGTCCTTGCCGCGGCGGTTCGTCTGGTTGGCGCGCGCCCGCCCCTCGACCACCGGGTTCACCGCCTCGAGATGGCTCGGGTTCGGGGCAAGGGTGATGTTGACGGGCTTCCCGGCGGCCGTCTGGTACACGCCATCGGCCCCGTGGTGGTACTTCACGTCGCCCGTGCCGCCTTCGGGAGTGAGGGTCTCCTCCACGTTGCGACCGCCCTCGAACTCCGCGAAGATCGTTTCGTACGGCAGGCCGACGATGTGCGCCAGCACGTTCAGCCGGCCGCGGTGCGCCATGCCGAGCACGATCCTCCGCGCGCCGCCGGCGCCGGCGAGCTCGATCGTCTCATCGAGCACCGGTACCAGCACGTCGAGCCCCTCGATCGAGAAGCGCTTCTGGCCGAGGTACGCCTTGTGGAGGAAGTGCTCGAGCGTCTCGACCGCGGTGAGCCGGGCGAGCAGCTTGCGCTTCCGCTCGGGCGCGAGCGGCTGGCGGTGCTCCCCCGACTCGATCACCCGGCGCAGCCATACGCGCTCCTGGTGGCTCCCGATGTGCTCGACCTCGTAGGAGATCGTGCCGCAGTACGTCTCCTGCAGCTTCGGATACGCCTCCGCCAGTGTCCGTCCCGGGACGTAGATCCGCAACACGTCGGCGGGGATCCGGGCCATGATCTCGGGGCTCAGGCCGAGCGGTCCAGGATCGAGGGCCGGATCGCCCGGCGGGTCCGACCCGAGCGGGTCGAGCCGGGCGGCCAGATGGCCGAAGTTGCGGATCGCCTTGACGAGGGCCATCGCGGCGGCCACGTGCTTCAGGTCGTCGGGGGACGAGGGATGGACGACGGGGGACGGAGCCTCGACCGTCACCGCTCGTTCCACGGCCACCGTGCCCCGTTCCGTCACGCCGAGGCTCTGGAAGACGGCACCGTAGAAGCCCTCGTCCCCCTGCAGCAGCCCGTCGAGCCGCCGCAGGAACATCCCCGACTCGGCGCCCTGGATGACGCGGTGGTCGTAGGTCGAGGTGACCGTCATGATCTTCGCGGACCCGCTCTGGCGGATGGCGCCGGTCGCGATGATCGAGCCCTGGCCTTTCATGAGGCGCGGCACCGAGGCGACCGTCCCGATGGTGCCGGGGTTCGTGAGGGTCATCGTCGCGCCCGCGAAGTCGTCGGGGACGAGCCGGTTGGTGCGCGCCTTCTCGACCAGCGTTTCGTACGTCGCGTGGAACGCGGCGAAGTCCATGCCCTCGGCGTGCCGGATGACGGGCACGACGAGCGCGCGGCTCCCGTCCTTCTTCTGGACGTCCACGGCGAGGCCGAGGTTGACGCCGCCGGGATCGAGGCGATGCGGCTTGCCGTCCACCTCCTGGAGCGCATGCGTCATCACCGGGAAATCGCGCGCCGCGCGTGCGATCGCAAAGCCGATCAGGTGCGTGAACGAGACCTTCTTGCCTCGGGCGGCGAGCTGCGCGTTCAGCTCCGTCCGGCGCGCGTCCAGCACGTCGACTGCGATGTCGCGGAATGACGTCGCCGTGGGGACGGACAGGGAGTCCGTCATATTCTGGACGAGACGGGCGGCGGGGCCGGTGATGGGCGTCAACCCGCCGGCGCTCGGAGAAACGGGCGCGGGACTCGGCGGTGCAGCGGGGAGGCCTGCGCCCTGCTGCCCGCTCCCCGCTCGGAGCACGTCGGCGCGCTCCGTCGGAATGACGGGCAGCTCGGCGAGCTTGCCGTTGTCGAACAGCTGCCGCCACTCCTCGCCCACGGAGGAGGGATCCCGCAGGTACTGCTCGTACATCACCTGCACGAACGCGGCGTTGTGCGTGCCGAATACGAACTCGCTCACGAAGGGAAATGTAATCAAGCGTATATTGGGCGCCATGAAATGGTTACGCCCCCTCGCCGCGCTCGCAGCCGGGATCCCGCTCGCGGACGGCTCGCCGTTCTCGGTAGGGAAGGCGGACGACTCGGACTCGACGCTGTACACGCGCGTCGGCCGCAGGGCGTCGCTGCGCGAGCTGCTGGACCTGATGATCACGCGCTCTTCGAACCTCGCCACCAATCTCCTGATCGAGCGTGTGGGGGCGGAGCGGGCGCAGCGCACCGCGCGGATGCTGGGAGCGTGGTCCGTTCAGGTGCTGCGCGGTGTGGAGGACGACAAGGCCTACCACGCAGGGCTCAACAACACCACCACCGCCCGCGATCTCGGCGCGCTACTCGGCGCGATCGCCGGCCGCCGCACGGCGAGCGGGCCGTCCTGCGATTCCATGCTTGCGATCCTCGGTCGCCAGGAGTTCAACGAAGGGATCCCCGCCGGCGTCCCGCCGGGAACCGGCGTGGCGCACAATCTGGTGGCGGACGTGTCGCGGCTGGTGTACGCGGCTCGCTAGTTCATCTTCATCCCCGGCATCGGCTGGCTGGACGGCGGGACCAGACCTTTCATTCGCAGATACACAACCACGTTTCCGTAGTGCTCCCAGGTGTGCCACAGGTTCCAGTTCAGCATGCCGAACTTGGTCCTGCCCTGGCCCGACTTGGCCATCGCTGTGCCCGACGCGTCCGTCAGCGCGTCGTAGGCACCGTCGCAATACGCGAACGCCGCCTTGAGCGCGGCGACCAAGTCGGCCTTGGCGGACAGCGTATTCTCGATCTGTCGGTACGCCGCCTTCCTGGTCTCACCCTTGGCAGGAGCGCAGAGGTTGTACTGATCGTCGGCCACGTGCGCCACCTGCTGGCCAAACGTGCGCACATCGGGGGACGGCTTGAAGCCGTACTCGGCCTCGGGCATCTCGTCTGCTGCCTTGATGAAGTAGTCTCTGACGGCCTGGTAGTCCGACCTGACTTCCGCGCTGAGGGGGCTCTGTTGCGCCCGACCCAACGCTCCGCCGCCGGTGATCGCCATGATGAGCGCGACTGCTAGCAATCGGTTCATGTGTGACCCTCCAGGCGTTACGATGGGTGGTCGCGGCCCCGCCATTCCGCACCACCCAGGCTAGCGCTCGCCGGCGAGTTCTGAAAGGACATTTGTACGACGTTTTGGGACTTGAGCGCTGCCAGGCCCTAGCGAAGGTGGCGTCCTCATGGGTACTGAAGATGACGGCTTGGGGCACGGCGCTCGCGGGCCGCGGCGAGCTCAGCTGACGCGCCGCGTCTTGCGCCGCATGAAGTCCATCAGGATGAACTGGCCGAGCGTCATCGTGTTGGTGAAATACGCCTTCCCGCGGCAGATCGCCGAGACCTTCTTCACGAACTCCACGAGGCTGCGGTCGCGCGCCAGCATGAACGTGTTGATCATGATCCCCGAGCGCCGGCACAGCGCCACCTCGCGGTAGGTGGCCTGAAGGATCTGGGGGTCGAGCCCCATCGAGTTCACGTAGATGCGCCCGTCCGGCAGCGTCAGAGCCGAGGGTTTGCCGTCGGTGATCATGATGATCTGGCGCATGTCCTTGCGCTGCGACAGCAGCATGCGGCGCGACAGCTTGAGCCCTTCGGCGGTGTTGGTGTGGTACGGCCCGACTTGCGCGCGCGCCAGCTGGGCGAGCGGGATCTCCTCGGCCGTATCGTGGAACAGGACCACGCGCAGGGTGTCGCCCGGGAACTGGGTGCGGATCAGGTGCGTGAGGGCGAGCGCCACCTTCTTTGCAGGGGTGAAACGGTCCTCTCCGTAGAGAATCATCGAGTGCGAGCAGTCGAGCATCAGCACCGTGGCCGAGGACGAGCGGTACTCGGCCTGATGCACCATGAGGTCGTCGTACTCGAGGTTGATCGGCACGCCCAGCCCCTCGCGCTCGAGCGCGTTCCGCAGTGTGGCGTTGACGTCGAGGTTGAGCGTGTCGCCGTACTCGTACGGCTTGCTGGCCGCTTCGGCCTCGATGCCGGTGGCGAGGTGCTCGGTGTCGTGCGCGCCGAAGCTCGACTTGCCGATGCTTCCCAGGAGGTGCTTGAGGGTGCGGTAGCCGAGAAAGTCGATGCCCTTCTCGGTGAGGTTGAACTGCACCTGCTGGGCGGCCTCTTTCGCCATGCCGCCGGGCCCGAACAGGGGTTGCTGGCCGGCGGGCATCTTGGGCGCATCGGTGACGTTCAGGTACCCGTCTTCGATCAGCTTCTGAACGATCTTGTCGAGCAGCTCCCCGAGCTGACGCTCCAGGTCGGCGTCGCGTGCCGCGTCGCCGGTCGATTCGCCCCGCAACAGCTTCAGCATCTCGGGCGTGAGCTGCCCCGAGTCCATCAGCGCCTGCAGGATCGCCTGGCGCAGGGCGTCGAGCGAGCGGTCGCCTTCGTCTTCCCCGAACTCGCCCCAGAACGGGTGCGAGTACGCGCCTCCGGCGAAGCCCGATTGGAGGAGAAAGTCGGCGAGCTGATCGAGCAAGGCCTGGAGGTTGATCGTGTCGGCCAGCTCGGGGAGGTAGCGGCTGTACGTCGTGTATTTCATCGGGTCCCTACCCGAAATATCGGGCGAGGGCGAGCTTTCCCGCAATGGACGAAGCCCCGCGCACGTTTCGCCTCGGCGCGCTCTCCCACCGCAACTTCCGGCTCTTCTTCTTCGGCCAGGGCGTCTCGCTCATCGGGACCTGGATGCAATCGGTGGCGCTGGGCTGGCTCGTGCTCGAGATCACCGACTCGCCATTCGCCGTGGGCTTGAACCAGGCGCTCCGCTCCTTCGGTGTGCTGCTGTTCACCCTCTACGCCGGTGTCGTCGTGGACCGCGTGGACAAGCGCCGCCTCATCGTGTGGACGCAAGCGCTGCAGATGCTCGAGGCGCTGGCGCTGGCCGTGCTCGTCTGGACCAGGAGCGTGACCACATGGCAGGTGATGGCCCTGGCGATCCTGTTCGGCGTCGTGAACGCGTTCGACATCCCGGGGCGGCAGGCGTTCATCGCGGAGCTGGTCGGCAAGGAAGACCTGATGAACGCCATCGCGTTGAACTCTTCCATGTTCAACGCCGCGCGGATCGTCGGTCCGGCGGTGGCGGGCATCCTGATCGGCGCGACCGGCGTGGGGATGTGCTTCTTCCTGAACGGCGTGAGCTACATCGCCGTCATCGGGGGGCTCCTCGCGATGCGTCTCCCGCCGTTCATGGCGCACCCCGCCCCGGGCTCGGCGTGGGAGGGGTTTCACCAGGCCGTGCGGTTCATCCGGAGCGACGCCCGCGTGTCGGCGCTGGTGGTGCTCGTGGCCGTGTTCAGCGTGCTCGGCTTCCCGTTTCTGGTGCTGATGCCCGTGGTCGCCCGCGACGTCCTCCACACCGACGCGCGTGGCTACGGCGCGCTGATGGCGGCCGTGGGGGTGGGGGCGATGCTCGGGGCGCTGGCGCTCGCGCTGGCGGGACGGCGGGTCCACGAGGGCGGGGCGCTGCTGGGCGGCGGCGCGGCGTTCGGCGCGCTGTTGGTGGTGTTCGCCGTGGCGCGCGCCCTCAGCACGGCGGTCGCGCTCCTGGCGCTCGCCGGCTGCGCGATGATCGTGACCACCGCCCTCGCCAACACCATGCTGCAGACGCTCGTGCCCGACGAGCTGCGGGGCCGGGTGATGGCGTTCTACGCCTTCGTGTTCGTGGGGATGGCGCCGTTCGGCGCCTTCCAGGCGGGGCTGGTGGCGGAGCATACGGGCGCCCCCTTCGCGATCGCGCTCGGCGGCGCCGGCTGCGTCCTCGCCGCCGGGCTGGCGGCCTGGCGGGTACCGGAGCTCCGGCGCACCGCCTAGCTACAACAGCCGCCGCAGCTGCAGCGTTACCCGGACGGTGTCGGCGTCGCGCATCAGGACGAGATGTCGCAGGGCGCCTTCGGCCCGTAGGGCCTCGCGCACGTCGTCCAGCACCGTGACCGGCCGGCCGTCTATCAGGAGCAGCTCGTCGCCCACACGGATCCCGCCGTCCGCCCCCGGGCTCTGCGGGACCACGTAATCGACCATGAGGTGCTTGAGTCCCGGTCCGCGGGCGATCAGCCGCAGGCCGCTGCGGTCGTAATCGCAGGGTGTGCCCGCCTGCGCCGGCGGCTCGACGATGACCCGCCGCCGGGCGTAGTCCACCACCAGGAGCGAATTCTCGAACACCGCGTTGCCGATGACGCCGTCGATGTCGGTTCGCGCCAGGAACCCCTTGTGCTCGCCGCCCAGGCCCGTGGTGGGGGACTTGATCTTGAGCCGCCCGAGCCGCAGCTCCTGCAGGCGCACGATGCTGCCGTGCAGCTCGCCCGCGAGGCCCGTCCCAATCGGCGCTTCGATGGACGGCGTCACCTCCCTCAGGCCGTGCTGCTCGACGAAGGGAGCCGTGAGGATCAGGCACAGACCGGAGGCGCCGGTATCGAGCAGCAGGCGGGCCGGGATCGGCCGCCGGCCGCGGACCTTGATCTGCGCGCGCAGCAACGGCCGGTCCGCATCCGGCGTGAACGGCACCGTCGAGCCGCGGCCCGTGTAACGATAGCGCTCCGGGTCGAAGAACCGCACGCGCCGCGTCCGGTAGTCGATCTCCACCGTGAAGCGCTTGAGTACGTCGTGGCCCACGAGGCCGCGCTGCAGCCGTCCGCTCGCTTCGCTCAGGGGGGTGAGCGGGTACAACGCCGCGGGAAACTGGCGCAGCTCGAGATCGCCCAGTTGCAGCCGGTCGAGCAGGGTGGCCGACGCACTGTCGCCGTCGCCCGGCGTCCTCGTGGCGGCGGCGAGGCCCCGGGCCCAGTCGCGGTCGAATCCCGTGCGCGACAAGCCGGTGTCGAACATGAGCCAGACGGAATCGTCGTTGACGAGGGCGGGCACGTAGATCGCACCGCCGTACGGATCGAACGGCATCGTGGCGACCGGCATGCGGTAGCGAGGCGGCATGCCCGGGCCGCACGCCAGCAGCCACACCGCTGCCGCCGCGAGCGCGCGTCGCGCCGCGCTCACCGCCACCCCCGCCGCTCCGCGTCGGCCACGATGAGCCGGGCCGCGCCGTCGATCCCGAGCCGCTCGGTGTTGACGACCATGTCGTAGTTCGAGAAGTCCTGGCGGTGGCGCCCGTAGTAGGTCTTCACGTACTGGTCGCGCTGGCGGTCGGTTTCCTCGACCACACGGTCCGCCTCCGCAGGGTTCACGCCGAGCCGTTCAACGGCGAGCCGCGCCCGCCACGGCTTCGACGCGACGACGTACACGTGCAGCGCGTCGTTCCGCTGCGCCAGCACGGCCTGCGCGCCGCGGCCCACCAGGACGATCCGGCCGTGGGCGGCGGCTTCGGCGATGACGCGCTCGGTGAGCTCCACGATCGCCGCCTCGTCCTGCTCGACGCGGGGCAGGGCGGCGGACGCGACGGATATCTCGGGTGAGGCCGCGGCGAGGGTGCGCGCCAGCCGCTCGAGCAGCCCGGGGGCCCGCTCGTCGCGCTGGGCGATCTCGGCGGGCGCCACGCCGGCCCGGCGCGCGACTTGATCCACGAACTCGTTGTCGATCACGTCCCACTCGAGCTGGGCGGCCACCAGGCGCGCTACGTCCGAGCCGCCGGAGGCGTACTGCCGGGTGATGGTGATGACCGGCGGCGCCATGTCAGGGCTTCAGGTTCTTGCGCAGCTCGCCGATGTTGAGCAGCGGCATGCCGCCCTCGGTGGGGACGAAGATGATCAGGTTGTTCGAGCTCTTCATGTCGTGCAGCACCTCGATCCATTGCTTCGTGAGCGCCTCCGGGGACAGCGTCTGGTTCAGGAGCCGTTGCTGCTCGGTCTGCAAGCGGGCCACTTCGACGCGGTGGCGCTCGGTCTCGATCTGCTGCTCCTGGGCGATCTTGTTGTTGATCGCCTGGACCACCTGGGCGGGCGGCTGCAGGTCGCGCAGGAAGAACGCCGTGACGGTGGCGATCCGGAACTTGCCGCCTCCCGCGCGCGGCGTCGTCACGAGGGCCGAGTCCACCAGGGCTTCCATGGTGTTGGCGATCTGGGTGCGCTTGGCGATGTCGTTGATGGAGTACTGCACCATCCCGTCGCGCACGCCCTTGCGGATCGCGTTCAGCACAGCGCCGCGGATCTGGTCTTCGTCGCCGATCTCGGTGAAGATCTTCGGCGCCTGCATCGGGTCGATCTGCCAGCGGATCGACACCTCGACGTGCATCCCCATCTGCTCGCTCGAGAGCGCCTCGATGTTCTCGATCTGCTCCCCGCGTGTCGGCCACTGCTCCTCGCGCGTGGAGTAGCGCTCGATCGAGGACCAGGGCGGCACCAGCCGGATTCCGGCGAGCAGCGGCCCCGGATCCACGTAGCCGAAGGCGTGACGCACGCCGACCTCTCCGGGGTCGATCACCACCATGCCCGAGCCGATGGCCAGCAGCACGGCGACGGCGGCGGCCGCGAAGCCGAGGAAACGCAGCAGGTTCGAGACCGGGCCGGGGCGCTGCGAGCGGACGGCGGCCGCGGCGAGCAGGACGGAGAACGCGACGACGAGCAGGACGGCGCCGGCGACGAGCTTGCCCATGGAGACTCCGGAGGGGGATGACGAGGGAAGATACAGCGTCTTCCCTCATCCGTTACTGAAACAGGTTCGGCCCTCCGCCGGCGCTACCCGTCTTCCCGAACCCGGGCCCCTTCGGCTCCGCGCGCGCGCGCACGTAGCCGAGCTCCTCGTTACGCGAGATGCGCTTCTCGGCCACGAGCCCCTCGAGCACCAGCTCGCACGCGGCCACGGCGACGCCGGGTTCCTTCTTGGCAGCGAGGCCCACCTGGTCCACGAGGTCGAGCAGGCCGGGGACGACGCTGAAGCCCTTGAGACACGCCTCCGAGCGCTCGTCCGCGGAAATCTTCAGGGCTCCGCCCTCGTCGAACCAGTGGACGATATCGTCCACATTGGCGCCGCCCACCCGGGACTCGAACGTCTTGCCCGCGGCGCGCCGGATCAGATCCTTGGCGATCGATTCGGGCCCCTGCAGCTCGCCTTCGTACTCGAGCTCGAGCTTGCCGGTGATCGCGGGCAGGGCGGCGTAGATGTCCGAGATGCGGGGCACGACCGTCTTTTCCTTAGTGGCGATGGTGCGCCGCTCCGCGTTCGACACGACGTTCTCGAGCACGCTGATCGGCAGCCGCTGCGACACCCCGGAGCGGCGGTCCACGCGCTTGTCCTCGCGCGCCTCGAAGGCGACGCGCTCGATCAGCTCGCCGATGAAGTCGGGCAGTTTGAGCGGCCGCCCGGTGCGCTCGAGCCAGGCTTCCTGACGCGTGATCGCGGTGCCGAGATCGACCGTGTGCGGATAGTGCGTGACGATCTCCGAGCCGATGCGGTCCTTGAGGGGCGTGATGATCTTGCCCCGCGCCGTATAGTCCTCGGGATTGGCGGTGAACACGAGCGCCACGTCGAGGTTGAGCCGCACGGGATAGCCTTTGATCTGGACGTCGCCCTCCTGCATGATGTTGAACAGTCCCACCTGGATCTTGCCCGCGAGGTCGGGGAGCTCGTTGATCGCGAAGATCCCGCGGTTGGCGCGCGGCAGGAGGCCGAAGTGCATCGTCAGCTCGTCCGAGAGCAGGTGGCCGCCGCGCGCCGCCTTGATGGGGTCCACGTCACCGATGATATCGGCGATCGTGACGTCCGGGGTGGCGAGCTTCTCCACGAAGCGCGAGTCGCGGGGCAACCACGCAACGGGCGTCCGATCGCCCTGCTCGGCCACGAGCTCCCGGCCGAACTTCGAGATCGGCGCGAACGGATTGTCGTTGACCTCGCTCCCCGCCAGGATGGGGATCTCCTCGTCGAGCAGCGTGATGAGCTGGCGCAGGATCCGGCTCTTCGCCTGGCCCCGCAGCCCGAGCAGAATGAAGTTGTGGCGCGACAGGATGGCATTCACGAGCTGCGGGATGACGGTGTCCTCGTAGCCTACGATGCCGGGCAACAGCGGCGAGCCGTTCTCGAGCAGGCAGATGAGGTTCTCGCGGAGCTCTTCCTTGACGGTGCGTTGGATGCGCGTGGGGCTCGCCCACTCGGTCTGCTTGAGATCGCCCAGCGTGGTCGGCTTGGTCATATGGCGATAGTTAATCGGCTCCCTGCGGGGGTGTAAAGAGTCGCAGCGCCGCGGTGCCCCACGCGGGCAGCTGGACGGTGACGTGCCCGTCCGGCGCGACGGGAATCGCCTCGCCGTTCATCTCGGCGAAGTTGACGCGGCGCGCGGCGCGGAAGCCGTAGGCCCCGGGCCAGACGGGCACGGCGCGCGCCACACCGGCCACGTCGAGCAGTTTCACGACCACGCCCGTGCCGTCGTCCGCCGGCTTCGCCCCCACCACCGCGACGCCCTGATCCAGGATGAACAGCCCTGCGTCCTTGCGGGCCAGCGGGCCGGCGCCCGCGCTCGCGAACGGGGCACTCACGTACAGCGGATCGCACGCGGCCCAACCGCGCCGCACCGGCTCGGCGCCGTCCCCACCCGGCGCGAGCGCGGAGATGCGGAAACGGAACGTCAGCTCGCCACCCTGGCGCGCCGCGAAGTTCGTGGGCCAGTAGTTGTGCAGGACGTATGCGAACAGCGTGCCGTCGGGCTCCAGGGTGCGGCGCCATTGGCCCCGGAAGATGTCGTTGAGCGTGAACAGCGGGGTGTCGGGCCCGCTCCAGAGCATTCCACTCGCGGCATCGTGCAGCCACACCCAATGCGTGTGGCAATACCAGTCGCGACAGCTGCCGGGCTGCTGGTCGCGCTCCACCGTCATGCGCCCCAGGGGCACGTCCACGTCGACCGTGGGCTTCGTGAGCGCGAATGGAAACGCGACGTACAGCGCTTCTTTCTCGGACGTGGCCGGCTTGACGACCCGGTTCTCGATGTCCGCCCACGACAGCTCGTCGTACAGCGTGACGACGCTCGTGACGCTGCTGCAGCCCTGCAGCGTGCGCTCGACGATGAGACGGATGCCGACTCCGGGGAGTAGCTCGCGACGCGCCGACACCAGCCCGGCCTGGCTCACCGTCAGGTCGGGCACGGTGCGCAGCTCGTCGCGCGCGCTGCCCGTCCACAGGGCGCTGTGCGCGCCGCCCTGCACGTAGAGCAGTTGGTTCAGGCCCCCCCCCGGCCATTCGGCGGGCCGGACGCGCTCCCGGCCGTCGCCGGTGGTGAGCGAGCGGATGGCGCCGCTCGCGGGGTCGAGCACCACGTGAAAGCTGCCCGCCTGGGCCTCGAGCGCCGTGGCGTCATCGCGGGGCGGGTTGGCCGGCCGGCCTCCCTCCGCCAGCGCCAGGTAGCCCAGCGCCGGCACGTCGCGCGCCACCATCAGCGCGGAGCCGTCGGGCAGGTCCACCGCGGGCCAGGCGTGGCCGTCATGGGAGAGCTGCCGCCCCGCTCCGCCGGGCACGAGCACCACGTCGGACCGCGGCCAGCTCGAGGCGTTGAACACCACGCGAGCCGCGCCGGCCGCGGCACTCAGGCCGATGCGGAGC
>JAEHDT010000216.1 GCA_016880225.1 Gemmatimonadota bacterium
GAAGCGGTCGCGCTGCAGCCACACCACGGCGACCACGAGCAGGACGATCAGCAGCAGCTGCACTAGCAGCGATTGCACCGTCGGGTAAATGCCGAGCACCGGGATGCGCGGCGCCCATTCGACGACGCTCGTCCGCACGAGCCCCGATTCCTGCAGGTCCGCGATGCCTTTTCCCGCGAACACGAAAGCCATGTAGTAGAGCATGGCGCTCGTCGCCGCGAAGAACGGCTTCAGCGGCACCTTCACGCCAAAGCGGTTGATCGCGACGTATACGATCACCAGTCCCACCGAACCCGCGAGGATGCCGGCGATCACCGCGGGAGCACCACCGCCGCCGCCGGGCAGGCCCGCGGACGTGAGCAGGGCCTTGTAGAACAGGATCGTCTCGAACCCTTCGCGGTACACCGCGAGGAACGCGACCGATGCGAGGGCGAAACCCGAGCCGGTCGACAGCGCGTCCTCCATGCGGTCCTTCACGAAGGCGTTCCACTTGGCCACCTCGATCTTCGACAGCAGCCAATAGCTCACGTAGAACAGCACCGCGGTGGCGAGCAGCATCGTGACGCCCTCGAGCGCTTCCCGCTGGCCCGGCGTGACCTCGAACAGCAGCTCGACCACCACCGCGGTGACAATGCTGGCCGCCACGGCGGCCCAGGCACCTTGGGCCACGTGGCGCCGGCGGTCCACCGCGCCCGCCTTGGCGAGAAACGCCATCAGCGCCGCGACGATCAGGATCGCTTCGAACCCCTCACGCAGCATCAACACGAACGATTGCATGAACAGGTTCGCGCCCGAGCTCTTGTCGGCCACCAACCGCTCGGCGCGCTCGAGGCCCGCCAGCAGCCGCCCGTGAATCGCCTCGAGCTCGTCGTTCCCCGCTCCCGCCGCCGCGCGCGAGCGCAACGTCGCGAAGGCGTCCTCGAGGTCAGTCGCGAGTCCGGCGTTCCTCGCCCGAACCGCCGTTTCGACCTGCTCGAAGGTGAGGTAAGCATCGAAAGCGATCTTGTCCGAGCGCAGCGCCACTGCCGAGTCGAGCTGGCGTCGGACCGCCGAGAACGTCGTCGCGGTGGGCGAGGCGAGCCGCTGCCCCTGCCGTTCCGCCGCGGGCAGCACGCGGAGGAATGCGATGAGCGCTGCGACCTCGCCGGGCGCGAGCGCGCGTGCTGACCCCGGCATCGGGGTTCCCAGCCGGCCGCGCTGGACGAGCCGCTCGAGCTCCTCGTCGGTGAACCGGCCCTGGACCGCGAGGTCGTTCATCGCGGGTGGGCGCACCGAGAGGGAGGCGGCCACCGGCCCATCGCCGTCGCCGGTCGCGCCGTGGCACACCGCGCAGTGGGCGGCGTACAGTCCCTCGCCCTCGCGCACCAGTCCCTGCGTCGCGCGAAGCGTCCCGACGTAGGTCGCCACCGCCCAACGGTCCTCGGGCGAGAGCGTCTCTTCGAACTGCGGCATTGCGGTGCCGGCGACCCCGATCGTGACCTTGCGGTACACGTCCACCGGCGACACGGCGCTCATCGCCTTGGCGTCGGCGAGGCTCGCGGGCGGTGGGCCCTGGACCTGCCGCGCCTTGGGGCCGTCCCCCCGGCCGGTCGGGCCGTGACACGGGACGCATTGCTCCTGGAACACCACCGCGCCGCGGGCGAGGGATGGAGGCCGGTTGGGAAACGGATCGAGCGCGGTGCCGGTCGCCGCGGCGATCCGCTGAATCAGGGTGCCGGCGCGTTGCGCCACCGAGTCGGGCGGGGCCACACGATCGATCATCGCCAAGAGCGCCCCCAGCTCCGAATCCGCGGCCGCCCGCACCGCCCCGGGGAGCGACCCCACATCCAGCCGCGCTTGTTCCAGGAACTGCTTCGCCTCCGAGACCTCTTCGGGCACCGTCATCCGGCGACCCCGGGGAGCGACGCCGATCTTGTATTCCTTGGCGGCGAGTGAAGCCGCGGCCACGATGCGCCGGGCGACGGACACGGAATCGGTCGCCTGCCCGGCCGCACCGGCGGCCACGCAGACGCTCAACAGCAAGCCGAGGAGGGGTTTACAGTAGATGAGAATCGTTCTCAATAAGGAGGCGTCGAATACTAGAGCAAAAAAGTCGGGAATTCAAGCAGAGCCGTCGCCACGCTCCAGGACCACCACTGCCACCGCCGCCTGGTGGGTATGGGACAACGACAGGAGCACTTGGCCAACGTCGAGCTCACGCGCTCGCGCCGCAGCGAGGCCGGAGAGCTCCACCGCGGGGCGACCGTCGGGCGCCCGGGTGACCTCGATCTCCCGCCAGCCGATGCCGCGCGCCGCCTCGCTTCCCTGCAGCGCCTTGTAGACCGCCTCCTTGGCGGCGAGCCGCACGGCGACGTGGGTCGCGGGGTCGGGGCGGCTCTCGCAGTAGGCGCGCTCCGCAGGCGTGAGCAGGCGCGCGAACACGCGTGATCCCTTGTCGGCGATGATCGCGGCCACCCGGGACACCTCCACCAGGTCGACGCCGACGCCGATCGCCGTCATCGGCGCGTCAGAAGCCGAGCCGCGCGGCCAACCACGCCGGCGCGGGTAGGTAGCCGCC
>JAEHDT010000217.1 GCA_016880225.1 Gemmatimonadota bacterium
CATCGGTCGCGTTCCTCGCGGTGTACCGCGAAGGGTTCGAGACGATCCTGTTCTACAAGGCCCTGCTCACGTCCGCGGGCCTGCCCGGCGGCGGCGGCGGCGGTGCTCCCGCGGTTATCGCCGGCATCCTCGCGGGTTCGGTGGGACTGGTGATCGTATACGTCGCGATCAACCGCTTTGGCGTGAAGGTGCCGTTGAAGCCGTTCTTCGCGGCGACGAGCGCCATGCTCTACTACATGGCCTTCGTGTTCGCGGGAAAAGGCATCGCGGACCTGCAGGAATCGGGGCTCGTGCGGACGAGCGTCGTCGAATGGGCGCCGCGCATCCCGGTGCTCGGCATCTACCCGACGGTGGAATCGCTGCTGTTGCAGCTCCTGCTGATCGTTATGCTCGTGGTCGCGGTGGTGTGGCTCTCGCGGGACCGCTTCACCGGCGCCCGGCAGGACCGGCGCCGGCCGTCGTTTCCGTGAGCGCCGCCGGCACGACCGCCGGAGTCGGCTCCGGCTGGCGCAGCCACACCACGACCCAGACGCCGGCCGCAACCAGCAGCACGCTCGTCGCCTGCGCCACGCTGAACGCGCCGAGCAGGCGGTCGTCCTTCGCCCGGACCATCTCCACCAGGAACCGCTCGGCGCCAGCGAGCACGAGGTAGACGCCGAACCGCCACCCCACGCCGTGCCGGTGATCGCGCAGCCGCCACAGCCACGCGAATGCCAGGAGCATCAGCGCGGTCTCGTACAGCTGCGTCGGATGCACCGCGACGATCTGCAATGGGTCCGCGTCGGCGGGAAACGCGACGTGCATGTGCTGCAGGTTCGCGACCGTCGTGGGCGGGAGTCCCTCGGGAAACTTCATCGCCCAGGGCAGGGTGGACGGGATGCCGTAGTCGTCGTTCACGAGAAAGCAGCCCACTCTTCCCAGGGCGTAGCCCAGGGCCAGCGGCGCGGCCGTCAGCTCCATCGTCCAGCGCGCGGGCACGCGCTTCCACCACCCGGTCGCGAGCACGCCCGCCACGCCGCCGAGAAACCCGCCGTACCACACGAATCCGCCCCGCCGGATCAGCGCGTCCCACTCGCCCGTCAAGAGCACGTACCAGATCTTCGCTCCCACGATGCCGCCGATCACGGCCGCGAAGATGATGTCCGCGGCGTAGTTCTCGCTCATCCCCCGGCGGGAGAGGTCGAGCTGGATCGCCCATCCGGCCATGAGGAACGCGACCATCATCATGATGCCGTAGCCGGTGATGGTGAGCGGCCCGAGCTGGAACGTGAGCGGATAGATCGTCATCGGCGGGGGGCGTGCGGTGCCGGAGCGGAGGCGGGCTCGAGCCCCGGCAGCGGCAGATCGGCCTGCGCGTCCAGGGTCCAGTCGCTGGCCTCGCCCAGCGCCAGGCGATGCCAGCCGGCGCGCGCAATCATCGCGGCGTTGTCCGCGTTCAGCCGGGGGCTGGCGACCGCCACGCGCGCCAGGCCGGCGAGGTGCCGGGCGGCGAGCTCGGACAGCGCGCGGCTGCACGCCACCCCGCCGCCCAGCACCGCCGTGCGATAGCCGGTCGCCCGGACGGCGCGCTCGAGCTTCGTGACCAGCACGTCCAGCACCGCATCCTGGAACGCGCGCGCGAGGTGGGGCCGATCGGCCGCGAGGTCGGCGCTGGCCCGCACCGCGTGCAGCACTGCCGTCTTGAGCCCGGAGAACGAGAACTCGTAGCCCGCATCGCGCATCGGGCGCGGGAAGGTGAACCGTGTGGGATCGCCCGCGGTCGCGAGCCGCTCGATCTCCGGGCCCCCGGGATAGCCGAGCCCGAGCAGCGCGGCCACCTTGTCGAACGCCTCCCCGGCGGCGTCGTCGCGCGTCGCGCCGAGCAGGCGGTAACGGCCCCACGCGGGGACGTCCAGCAGCAGCGTGTGGCCGCCCGACACGAGCAGCGCGACGAACGGCGGCTCGAGCTCCGGGTCCTCGAGCGCCGGCGCGAACAGGTGGCCTTCCATGTGATGCACCCCGATCAACGCCCGGTCGCCGGCGTAGGCCAGCGCCTTGGCGTACACCACGCCGACGAGCAGCGCGCCCACGAGCCCGGGCCCCTGCGTCACCGCGATCGCGTCGACCGCGCTCCAGGCGAGGCCCGCCTCGGCGAGCGCGCGCTCCACCACCGCGGGCAGGGCGGAGAGGTGGGCCCGGCTCGCGAGCTCGGGCACCACGCCGCCGAACACCTTGTGCACGTCCTGCGACAGAATGACGAGCCCCGCGAGCTCGGGGCGCCGCCGGTCCCCGACGAGCACGGCGGCCGACGTCTCGTCGCACGACGTCTCGATGCCGAGCACGACCTCAGCCACGGCCCGCCTTCCGCTTGAGGGACACGGAGTCCGGCAGCGCCCGCGCCGTGATGCCGGGGGGCGCGGTCACGGTGAGCCTCGCGTACCCGCCGGGACCCGCCTTGCCGACGAGGTGCGCCACGACACGCAGGCTGTCCCGGGTCAACACGTTCACCTTGGACTCCGGTCCGCGCACCGTGACCGTCACGTGCTCGGGCGCGAGCACGAAGCCGGTGAAGCCCGACGCGGCGACGCTGATCGGCACCCCTACGATCATCCGGTCCACGATCGCCGACACCTCTCCGGCCATGCGCACTTCCTTGGGCGAGATCCGTACGATGCCGAGCGGGGCGGTGTCGAGCGGCACGGTTCGGAAGAACGGCCCGTTGACGCTCGAGATCACGGTGGGGAGCGTGCTCACGGAGTCGATGCCGATGAGGCTCTTCTCGGGCCCGGTCAGGCGGGCGAGACTCGGCGTAATGGAGAGGCCCCGCACCACGTAGCCTGACTCCGCCTCGACCTTCACCCGAGGCACGATGCGCACGTCCTTGTGGGTGGCCGAATCGAGCACCACTTCGATGTCGCGTGGCCGGATGTCGACCTGCAGGTCGATGCCCTTGGGGAGCTCGACGTCGCCGGGCTGGAGCTGCGCGTGCCACACCGACGCCGAGAACGTGTCGGGGATGGTCTTGCGGATCGCCCGGGGAAAGGAGCGCAACTTGAGGATCTCGCTCCCCTTTCCGGTGACGACCACCGTCACGCCCGTGGGCTGCGCCCGCACGGTACGCCCGGGTGGGACGGCCACGGCGAGCCGCAGGGAGAAACTCTGCGACAGGGGCTGCTGCGCCGCGACCGCTACGTACAGCATGATCGCGAAGAACATGGCCGCCAGCTTGATCGGCCAGTTGCGCACGATCAGCTGCAGCGCGCTACTGCGCGCGGTCATCGATCAGCCGCCGGATCAGGGTTTCGTTCACGGGACCGTCCCATTCGGAGGCGCCGATCACCTTCTTGATGATCACGCCGTCGCGGCTGATCACCCAGCTCTCGGGCACGCCGGTCGCCTGGTACACCCGCTTGATGGCGGCCGTCTGATCGTGCAGGATGTCGAAGGTGAGTCCCAGCTCGCGCGCGAACGCCGTGACCACCGAGTCCCCCTCCTCGTCGATGCTCACCGCGACCACCCGGAAGTCCGGACCGCCCAGTCGGCGGTACAGGCGCTGCATCGACGGCATCTCGACGCGGCACGGCTCGCACCACGTCGCCCAGAGGTTCAGCAGCACGACCTTGCCGCGGTAGTCCGCGAGCGTCACCTCGCGACCAGTCGCGAGGTCCTTGGCTCGGAACGCCGGGGCCGCCGATCCCGCGCCGATGAGGTCGATCTCCGGACGGATCTTCACGACCAGCGCCGTTCCGAACAACACGGCCATCACGACGCCGATCCCGATGGTCCATCTCCGCGGCGGGCTCATACCGTCACCATGCAGCGCCGTCGCAGCTCCTGCACTTCCCGGGCGGGGTCGCGGCTGGCGAAGACGGCGTTGCCCGCCACGAACGTATCTGCCCCCGCCGCGTGGGCCGCCGCGATCGTGTGGGCCGTGATCCCTCCGTCCACCTCGAGGAACGCCCGGGAGCCGTGCGCGGTGAGGAGCTCGCGCGCCCGCCGGATCTTGTCGTTCGACGCGGGAAGATAGCTCTGGCCCCCGAACCCGGGATTCACGGTCATCACGAGCAGCAGATCCACGTCGGCGATCACCTCCTCGGCGAGCGCGAGCGGCGACCCGGGGTTGAGCGCCAGACCGGCGAGCATGCCGCGACTCTTCACCGCCGCCAGGTGACGCTGCACGTGCGGCGTGGCTTCGGGGTGGAACGTGAAGACGGACGCGCCCGCCGCCGCGAACGGCTCGATATACCGCTCCGGCTCGACCACCATCAGGTGCACGTCGAGCGGCTTGTCGGTGAGCCGGCGCAGCGCCTCGACCATCGCGGCCCCGTAGGTGAGGTTCGGCACGAAGCGGCCGTCCATCACGTCCACGTGGAGCCAGTCGGCGCCCGCCGCCAGCACCTGCTCGACCTGCTCGGCCAGCCGCGTGAGGTCCGCCGACAGAACGCTCGGGGCGATGCGAATGCCGTTACTCATCAAGGACTCCGGGCCACAACGATGTCCACGACCGTGGCCGGCGCGGCCAGCGTGCCCGCCGCCGGCTTCTGACCCACGACCGTCCCCGGGTTCGCGTCGGCGGTCCGCCGCCGCGTCACCGTCCCGAGCTCGAGACCGTCCAGCTCGAGCCGGGTGCGCGCGTCCGCCTGCGACATGCCGAGCAGGTCGGGAACCGCGATCGTGGGCGCGCCGCGGCTCACGACGATCGTGACCGGCGCGCCGGGGCTCGCTACCACCGTGGCGGCCGGCCGCGTGAGCATCACGACGCCGGGTGGAGCGGCGGCCTGCACCGACTCTACCTGGGCGGCCGCGAGCCCGGCCGCGCTGATCAGCCGCTGCGCCAGTGTGCCGTCCAGGCCGACCACGTCGGGTACCGGAATCTTGGGGGGACCGTCGCTCGACACCAGGGTCACGCGCAGCCCCGCGGGCGCAGTGACGCCGGGAGGCGGGTCCTGCCACACGACCGTCCCCTGCGGGGCCGTAGGGTGCGGCTCGGCCCCGCCGTCCTGCACCTGCAGCCCCGCCGTGCGAAGCTGCGCCGACGCCTCCTGCAGCGACAGCCCCAACACGCGGGGAACGACACCGTGCCCGTGCAGCAACGGCGCGGGAAACAGAACCAGGTACGCCGTGAGGTAGCCGCCGACCAGCGCCCCGAGGAGTGCCAACCCCCAGCGCCGTACGCCGCGGGCGTCGAGGAGCGGCAGCTTCCATTCGCGAACCGGCGGGATGTGGCGGCGGAAGCGCATCAGCCCTCTCTCACCAGGCGGGCGGCGTACGCGCCGTCCATCCCATGACGGTGCGGCAGCGACTGGAAATCGCCGTCCCGCGTGAGCAGCTCGGCGGGGACGGGAGTGGGGGCGGAGCCGGTGGAGCGCGCGAACTCCGCGTTTCGAGCCAGGAACGCAGTCACGACGTCCTCGTTCTCCTCCGGCTCGAGTGAGCAGGTCGCGTACACCAGCACCCCTCCGGGCCGCACCAGCCCGGCGGCCGCGGCGAGCAGCGCCAGCTGGCGCGCCGCCGCCCGCTCGATCGTCCGCGGCGTCAGCCGCCAGCGGGCGTCCGGGTGCCGGCGCAGCGTCCCCGTGGCGGAGCAGGGGGCGTCCACCAGCACGGCGGCGAACGATCCCACGCGGAACGGCGTGGACAGAAGATCGGCGACTGCGACCCGAATCGCCACTCCGGCACGGCGCACCGTCTGGCGCAGCCGGGCGGCCCGTTCGCGCCGCGCTTCTCCGGCCACGACCCGCGCCCCGTCTCGCTCGAGTATCACAGCCTTCCCCCCGGGCGCCGCGCAGGCGTCGTACACGACCGCGCCGGCCGGGATCGCGGCATGGCGGCACACGAGCGCGTGAGCGGGGTCCTGGACGACAAAGGCTCCTTCGGCAAAGCCGGGCAGCAGCCGAGGGAGCACGGAGCGGGGAGCGGTTCCCTCGGTCGCGAGCTGCAGTCCCGCTCCATACGGCGCTTCTCGTACCCCGAATCCCGCCTCGGTGAGCCGGGCCCGCAGCCGATCGTTGGTCCAGCGCACGGGTTGGAGCGTGAGCGCGGGCCGGCAGTCGTTCCACGCCGCCAGGCGCTCGGTTTCGTCTGCGCCGAAGTGCGTCCGCCAGCGGGCCAGCAGCCATTCGGGGTGGGACGGTACCGCTCCCCGCGCCCCGCTGCCGTGCTGCGCCAGCTTGCGGAGTGCTTGGTTGACGTAGCGGGCACCGCCCTCGCCGGCCGCGGCCCGCGCCAGCTCCACGCTGGTCGACACGGCGGCGTAGCCCGGCACCCGCGCCAGCGCCTGCAGCTGATAGACGCCGAGCCGGAGGATGTCGTGCAGCCGCGGGTCCGTCGTGGCGAGCGGGAGAGCCCGGTCGAGCTGGGCGCGGTGTCGCAGCACGCCGGCCGCGAGCTCGTAGGCGAGCCGGCGATCGCGCTCGGCGAGGCCCGGGAGCGCCCGGTCGCGGGCCGTCTGGAAGGTGGCCCCGGCGCGCACCGCCTCGAGGATCTCGAGCGCCGCGCGCCGGGCGGCCGTGGCGTCCCTAATCCAGCATCCCCTCGAGCGGCGAGGACGGCACCGCGATCTCGCGCCGGGGCATGCGGCCCGCCAGGTAGGCCGTGCGCCCCGCCTCGACGGCGAGTCGCATCGCGCGCGCCATGGCGACGGGGTCCCGCGCCGCGGCGAGCGCCGTATTCATCAGGATGCCGTCCACGCCTTGCTCCATGGTGACGCACGCGTCGGAGGCCGTTCCCACGCCGGCATCCACCACGACGGGCACAGTGAGCCGACGCTTGATGGTGCGCACGCCGTACGGGTTCAAGAGCCCGAGCCCGCTGCCGATCGGGGACGCGAGCGGCATTACCGCGGCGCAGCCCGCGTCCTCGAGACGGAGCGCCGTGACCAGATCTTCGTTGGTGTAGGCGAGCACCTTGAAGCCCTCCCCGACCAGCGTCCGCGCCGCAACGAGCAGGCCCTGTACGTCGGGGAGCAGCGTCTCCTGATCGCCGATCACCTCGAGCTTGATGAAATCGTTGAACCCCGCCTCGCGTGCGAGGCGCGCGTACCGCACAGCGTCTTCCGCCGTCTGGCAGCCCGCGGTGTTCGCGAGCAGGAAGAGCTTCTTCGGGTCCAGGTGGTACAGGACGCCCTCTTGCTTCGTGCGGTCCAGGTCCACCCGCCGCACCGCGACGGTGACGATCTCGGCGCCGGATGCCTCGATCGCCCGGACCATCGTGTCCATGTCACGGTACTTGCCCGTGCCGACCATAAGGCGCGATTGAAACGTGCGCCCGCCGACGACGAACGGAGTATCCCGGACCGTCTCCACGGCCGTGGTCATGCTCAGCCCCCTCCCACGAAATGCACCAGCTCGATTGCGTCGCCGGGCGCCACCGTCACCTCGCCCAGGCGCGGGCGGCGGACGATCGTTCGGTTGTGCTCGACAACGACGGCGCGCGGATCGAGCGCGAGCGCGGCGAGCAGCTCGAGCAGGGTGGCCCCGCGCGTCACCGCGCGGCGCTCTCCGTTCACCACGACGTCGATCGTATCGTTCATTCCGCAAGCTCCTCGAGCGTCCGCCGCGCCGCGTCCGCCGGATCCTCCGCGTCCCACAGCCCGCGGATCGCGGCCGCGCCGTGCGCCCCCGCGTCCCGCACCTCGCGAGCGGTTTCGGCGGTGACGCCGCCGATGGCGATGACGGGGAGCCCGAGACCGGCGATCTCCCGCAGCCGGGCGAGGCCGAGCGGCTCTCGATCGGGATGCGTGGCGGTCCGAAACACCGGCCCTACCAAAAGATAGTCGGCGCCGCCGGCGCGCGCGTCCGCCGCTTCACGCAGGTCGTGCACCGATACGCCGATCCACCAACCAGGGCCGATGCGGCGAGCGTCGCCGGGAGCGAGGCTGCCGCGTCCCAGCTGGACGCCCGTCGCGCCCGCGGCGAGCGCCACGTCGAGGCGGTCGTTCACGAACAGGAGGGCGGGCGCACAGGCGGACAGGCGGACGGCCAGCGCGTAATGCTCGAGCCCCGACAAGCTGCGTCCGCGGGCGTGGAAAGCGAGTTGCCCGCCGCCGCCTGCCGCCAGCGCGCGCGCGACCTCGTCCAAGTCGGGCCGGCGGGCGATGCGCTCGTCGGTGACGGCGTGCAGCCGCGGCAGCCCGGCGCGGGACCCTACGCGAACCGCTGCCCCTCCCGTGCACCACGCCCGCGCAGCCAGTCGGCGGCGGGCATGCGCGGCTTGCCGGCGGGCTGGACTTCTTCTACCAGCACCGCCCCCTGTCCCGTCGTGATCCGCAGCCCGTCATCCGTCTTGCGTATCTCGCCGGGGCCGCCGCCATCCTCCACGACGCTGGCGCCGAACAGCTTCACCTCACGGCCGTCGAGCTCGCTCCAGGCTCCCGGCTTCGGGTCGAGCGCGCGGATCACGCGTGCGACCCGCTCGGCGGGATCGGTCCAGCGGATGCGCGCCACCTCGCGGCTGAGCTTCGGGGCGTAGGTCGCGCGGGCGTGGTCCTGCGGGCGGTGCTGCAAGCCATTGGTCTCGAGCAGCGACAGCGCCTCAACCAGCGCCTGCGCCCCCATCTCGGAGAGGTGCTCCGACAGCTCGCCCCCCGTCACCTCTGGATCGATGTCGTGCGGGATCTGCAGCAGGATGGGACCGGAGTCGAGCCCCGCCTCCATCTGCATGATCGTGACGCCAGTCTGTCGGAGCCCGTTCAGGATCGCCCACTCGACGGGCGCCGCGCCGCGCAGCTCGGGGAGGAGCGACGGGTGGACGTTGAGCATGCCGTAACGCGGCAGCGCGAGCAGCGCGGGCGCGAGAATGTGGCCGTACGCCACCACCACGCCGACGTCCGGCGCGAGCGCCTTGAGCTGCGCGAGGAACGCGTCGTCGCTCGGCCGCACGGGCTGCAGCACCGGCACGTCCTCGGCCTGCGCGGCGATCTTCACGGGCGGCGGGACGGCGGTCGAGCGGGAGCGGCCTTGGGGTTTGTCCGGGCGCGTCACGGCAGCCACGACGTCGAACCCTTCGCCCAGCAGTGCTTCGAGGGAGGGGACGGCGAATTCCGGGGTCCCAAAAAAAACTACGCGCACACTACAGCTCGCCCGCCGGCTCCGGGGTGACCTCCTTCAGGTAGCCGGACTGACCCTTGCGGGACTTCTTCCACTTCGCGAGCAGCAGACCCCGCTTCACCGCGCTCAGATGGTCGAGGAACAGTACGCCGTCGAGGTGGTCGATCTCGTGCTGCACCGCCCGCGCCTTGTAGCCGGATACGTCGGCGCGGTAGGGCCGTCCGTTGCGGTCGAGCGCCTCGAGCGTCACCTCGAGCGGGCGCTCCACCTCCCCGAAGATCTCGGGGATGGAGAGGCAGCCCTCTTCGGCGGCCTCCACGACGTCGCCGGCGTGGACGATGCGCGGGTTGATCAGCACGAGGGGAGGCGGGTCGTCGTCTCCCACGTCGACGACGGCCACGCGTTGTGCGACGCCCACCTGGTTCGCCGCGAGTCCGACGCCCTTCGCTGCGCGCATCGTTTCGAACAGGTCGTCCACCAGGCGGCGCACGGCGTCGTCCACGGCGGCGACCGGAGTGGCGCGCTGTCGCAGCACGGGTGAGCCGAGCAGGTGGAGCTGACGGACCGTCACTGGGGCTTGGCTTCGACGGGGCGGTTCAGGATGTTCGCGATGTTGGCGCGCATCACGATGAAGCGCGACTCCCCGCTCTTCACGGTGACCTCGTCGTCCTTCAGGTGCACGACCTCGCCGAGAATGCCGCCGGACGTGACCACGCGGTCGCCGCGCTGCAGCGAGGCGAGCAGTTGGCGGTGCCGCTCCTGCTGCCGGCGCTGCGGGCGGATCAGCATGAAGTAGAAGATCGCGACGAGGGCGGCGATCTGGACGAGAAAAACGGTAAGCCCGCCGCCGGCGCTCTGGCCGGAGGGGGCGAACAGGAGAGCGAATGTCCCGAGCGGCGTCATGCGGTTCCCGGGTGCAGGTAGCGGCGGCGCCACTCCGCGGCCCACGGGCCGAAGGCGCTTCGCCGGATGGCGGCCCGCATCTCGCTCGCGAGCCGGATCAGGAAACGGACGTTGTGCAGCGACAGGAGCCGCAGCCCCAGCAGCTCCTCCGCCACGAACAGATGGCGCAGGTAGCCGCGCGAGAAGGTCGTGCACGTCTCGCAGTCGCACGTCGCGTCGAGCGGCCGCGGGTCCTCGCGGTGCTCGGCGTTGCGGATGTTCACGGGTCCGTCGGGCGTGAAGGCCGAGCCGTTCCGGCCGTTGCGCGTCGGCGCGACGCAGTCGAACAGATCGATGCCGCGCTCCACCGCCGCCACCAGGTCTTCCGGGAACCCCACGCCCATAAGATAACGAGGCACGGCGGGCGGCAGCCGCGGCTCCAGCCGCTCGAGCACCTCGTACATCGCCGGCTTCGGCTCCCCGACCGACAGGCCACCGATGGCGAGGCCGGTCCAGGGGTGCATGTCGCAGATCCGGCGCAGACCTTCCTCACGGAGCGCCAGGTGGGTGCCGCCCTGGAGGATGGGCCAGAGGGTCTGGCCGCCGGGCCGCAGCTCTTCGTGCCGCTTGGCGCACCGCTCCAGCCATCTGAGGGTCCGTTCCAGCGCGTCGCGAGCCACGCTCGCGTCCGCCCCGCCCGGCACGACGTGATCGAACGCCATCGCCACGTCGGCGCCGAGCGTCCACTGGATCTCCGTCGCGCGCTCGGGCGTGAGACGGCGGCGGCTTCCGTCCACGTGGCTCTGGAAATCGACCCCGTCCTCGTCCACGCGCCGGAAGCCTTGGAGCGAGAACACCTGATAGCCTCCGGAGTCGGTGAGCAGGGGTCGGTCCCAGCCCATGAACCGGTGCAGGCCCCCGAGCGTCTCGACCACGCGCTCGCCCGGGCGGACGTGTAGGTGATATGTGTTGGCGAGCACCAGGGTGGCGCCCGCGGCGCGCAGGTCGGCGGGAGATAGCGTGCGCACGGTTCCCTGGGTGCCCACGGGCATGAACACAGGCGTCTCGACCGTGCCGTGGGGCAGGGTGAGCGTGCCGGCGCGGGCGGGGCCGGAGGTGGCGTCGATGTGGAAGTCGAACACGGGTCAGCCCAGAACGCGGAACGCGGAAGTCGGAACGCGGAACAGACGCTCGCCCCTCCGTTCCGCGTTCCGCCGTCGCACTTCCGCGTTCACACGATCACCATGGCATCGCCGTATGAATAGAACCGATATCTCTCTTTCACCGCTTCCCGATACGCCGCCATCACGCGCTCAAAGCCCCCGAATGCGCACACCAACATTAGCAGCGTCGAGCGGGGGAGGTGAAAGTTCGTGAGCAGCCGGTCCACGGCGCGGAACGCGTACGGTGGATAGATGAAGAGACTCGTGTCGCCCGCGCCGGGGCGCACGCGGCCGTCGGCCCCCGCCGCGGTCTCGAGCGTCCGCGCCACGGTGGTCCCGACCGCCCACACGTGACCGCCCGCCGCGCGACGCTCGTTGATCAGCGCGGCGGTCTCGGGGCTCACGACGTAGCCCTCGGCGTGCATGTGATGGGCGGTGGGATCGTCCGCCTCGACGGGCTTGAACGTCCCCGGCCCCACGTGCAGGTCCAGCGCGGCGACCGCGATGCCACGGGCGCGCACGCGGTCGAGCAGCCCGGGGGTGAAGTGGAGGCCCGCGGTGGGCGCGGCGACGCTGCCGTCGTGCGCTGCGTAAACCGTCTGATAGCGCTCGCGGTCCTCGGGACGCGGCCGCCGCCGGATGTAAGGCGGGAGGGGCACCTCGCCGTACTTGGCGAGCGTGGCCGCGGCGTCGAGCGCGCCCACGAACCGCACGCGCCGCAAGCCGCCACCGAGCATCTCGAGGATCTCGACCGCACTGTCGGGACCGAAGGTGACGTGCCGCCCCGGCTTGAGCTTGCCGCCGGGATGTCCCATCGCGAGCCACGTCCCGTCGGGCCGGGCCCGGACCAGCAGCAGCTCCGCCGCGGCGCCCGCGTCCCGTTTCCCGTGCAGACGCGCGGGAATGACGCGGGAGACGTTCAAGACGAGCACGTCCGCGGGCGCCAGCAGCTCGACCACGTCCGGGAAGCGCCCGTGCCGGATCGCCCCGCTCGCGCGGTCCAGCACGAGCAATCGGCTGGCCGCGCGATCGGGGAGCGGGTCCTGGGCGATCAGCTCCGGGGGAAGTGGGTAGTCGAAGTCGGAGGTGCGGAAGGTCAATCGCCTCAGCCGTCGAATATCGTCGGCTGTTCCGCGCTCTTGGGCGGCGTGAACCCGAAGTGCCGGTACGCGGTCCCCGTGGCGCAGCGGCCGCGCGGCGTGCGGGCGAGGAACCCCTGCTGCATCAGGAACGGCTCGTACACTTCTTCCAGGGTCCCGGCGTCTTCCCCGACGGCCGCGGCGATGGTCGTGAGCCCGACCGGGCCGCCCTCGAACTGCTCGATGATCGTCTTCAGGATGCGGCCGTCCATGTCGTCGAGCCCGAACTCGTCCACATCGAGGCGCTTCAGCGCTTCGGCCGCGACCGGCGCGGTGATCTTGCCGCCGGCGCGCACCTGCGCGTAGTCGCGCACCCGCTTGAGCAGGCGGTTGGCGACGCGCGGCGTGCCGCGGCTGCGGCGGGCGATCTCGGCGATGCCCGCCGCATCGGCGGGCACGTCGAGGATGCCGGCCGAGCGGCCGATGATCTGGGCGAGGTCGTCGGGCGGATAATACGAGAGCCGTTCCACCAGGCCGAACCTCGCGCGCATCGGGGGCGTCAGTAGTCCGAACCGGGTGGTGGCGCCGATCAGCGTAAATCGCTCCAGCGCCATCGGAATGGTCTGGGCGTGCGGTCCGTCGGCGATGCGCACGTCCACGCGGAAGTCCTCCATTGCCGGATAGAGGAACTCCTCGAGCACCGGGCGGAGCCGATGCACCTCGTCGATGAACAGGATGTCGCCTGCCTTGAGCGACGTCAGCAGTCCGACGAGATCGCCCGGCCGCTCGAGCACCGGCCCCGACGTCGTGCGGATGTTGACCGCCAGCTCCTTCGCCATGAGCAGGGCGAGGGTGGTCTTGCCGAGCCCCGGGGGGCCGAAGAACAGTGCGTGGTCGAGCGGCTCGTGCCGCTGCTTCGCGGCGTCGATCGCGATCTGCAGGGATTCTTTGACTTTGGCCTGGCCGACGAACTCGTCGAGCCGCGAGGGCCGCAGCGCGGCATCGGTCAGCCGCTCGTCGGGGAGGGCTTCGGGAGTCGTGACCTGGGCGCGACCGGTCATGCCACCTTCTTGCCCACCGGCCGGGCCCGCCACCGCACCGGCCGCGCATCGCGCTCGAGTGCGTGACGCGTATGACAGGTGACGCACTCGTCTTCGGCCCGCGTCGCGGCGTCGGGCACGAGCGCGCGGTTGGTCGAGCCGCAGCGCGTGCAGACCCACTCGGCTGTCATCATCGTTATCCCCGGGTGAGAAGGTGTAACGCCCGGCGGACCAGCGTCTCGGTGTCGCTCGCCCCGCCCGCCCCGCCGCCGTCCGCCGCGAGCGCCTGGCGCAACGCCCGATCCGCTTCGACCGTCGTGTAGCCGAGCCGCTCGAGCGCGTGCAGCGCCCCTTCCGCGGCTCCCCCGGCCGGCGCCTGTGTGGCGCCCGCCTCCTCAAACTCGCCGAGCTTGTCGGCCAGTTCAAGCGCCAGCCGCTCGGC
>JAEHDT010000025.1 GCA_016880225.1 Gemmatimonadota bacterium
CGGCCACCATCTGGTAGAACACGAGCGCGAGGGAGTAGAGGTCGCTGCGCCCGTCGACCTTGTCGCCCGAGAGCTGCTCGGGGCTCATGAACTCCGGCGTGCCCACAACCAGGCCCGTCTTCGTGACTTTCTGCCCGGACTCGTCGCCGCCCACGGCCTTGGCGATCCCGAAATCCACCACCTTCACCTGATCGCCGCCCTTTTTTTGCGCGAGCATGATGTTGTCGGGCTTCAGGTCGCGGTGCACGATGCCGAGATCGTGCGCGGCCTGGAGTGCGTCGGCCACCTGCGCGAAGATCTGGGTGGCGCGCCGCACAGGGAGCGTGCCATCGCGCTTCAAGAGGTCGGTGAGCGGCTCGCCCTCGATGAACTCCATGGCGAGATAGATCAACCCCTCCGGCGTTTCGCCGAAGTCGTAGATCGCGCAGACGTTGGGGTGGGTGATGCGGCTGGCGTTCGACGCCTCGCGGTTGAAGCGCGCGACCGCATCGGGATCATGAACCATCGACGGGTTCATCACCTTGATCGCACTGCGCCGCCCCATCTTCACATGCTCGGCGAGGTACACCTGGCCCATCCCGCCCTCACCCAGCTTCTTCACCACGTGATAGCGGTCCGCGATCACCTGGCCCACCAGGTTCGTCGCCGGCGAAGACGCCCGCAGCGTCTGCCCGTCGTTGGGGCAGAACCTCACATCATCGGCGTACTCGGTGGAGCAGACGGGGCAGATCTTCACGCCGGAAGCTCGATGCGCAGGACCTTGTCTCCCACCATGATGCGGGAGCCATGCTGCAGCACCATCGCGCCGCGCGCCGCGATCGCAACGCCGTTACGGCTGTGGTCATCGAGCAGGACGAAGTCGGCGTCCTCGGAGCGCACCGTCGCGTGCTGGGCGCTCATGGATGGGTCGTAGGGGAAGATCCAGTCGCCGCGCTCACGCCCGATGTGCACGTCCCGCCCCGGGGAGAGCTGAATCGTGTCACGCGAGCTGCCATCCGAGCGCAGCTGCGTGAGGCTCGCGATGTCCGCACTCGGCACCAGGCTGCCCATCCGCTTCGTCGCGTCGGCGTCGGCGGAGTGGGGACCGGGATAGCCGAGGCGCCGGAACTTGATCACCTGCGAGCCGATCAGGAACTGGTCCCCGTCCACCAGGCGGTGGGGCTGCTCGAGGAAGACCCAGGTGCCATTGCGACTCCCCAAGTCCCGCACCTCGAGACGCCCATCCTCCCACGAGAGCTTGGCGTGCAGCGGCGACATGAACGGGTCATCCACGAACGTGATGTCGCCGTCCATGCGGCCGATGCTGGTGGACGTCTGTTTACGTTCGAAACGCTGCACCTCGACGCCGGCTTCGGCGAGCAAGATCAGCGTAACGCGCTGGTCGCTGCGCCGATCGGGCGTGAACCGCCCCAGCTGGCTGGGATCGATGGTGGACCCGCAAACGGGACAGGCGTGGCTTTCAGCAGTTGCCGGGGGGGGGGGATGGAGCACGCTGGTGCGGGAGACGCCGGCACCGGCAGCGGCCGCGGCGACCGCGGCTTTGGCGGCGGCGGCTTGCGTCAGCGGCTTGCCGCAATCAGTACAGAACTGCGCGCCAGGCTCGTTCTGGCGGCCGCAGTAGGTGCAGGCGCTCACGCGCGGACTTGCTCCACAGGGCGCATAAATTAAGGTACGCCAATCTATTGGGCAAATACACGCCTCGAAAGGGCGCTCCGCGAGTTTTCTGACTGAGCGCACACGCGTGGGTCCCGAACCGCGCTGTGGGGAGGGCGTATAATGAAACCGAGTATGCCCGTCTCACGCGCGCTGTTCCTCCTCGCCCTCGCCGCTGGTGTGGCTCCTTCGCTCCCGGCCCAGTCGCCCGCCGACCGGGTCACTGTCGAAGTGCTGCGTGACTCTCTCTCCACGGCGAAGGACAGCGCGAGCCTCAAGGGTCTCGAGGCGGCGACGATCGCCGTGGCCAGACAGCGGCGGGACGATCCCCTCGTGCACCTGCGACTGGGGTTCATCGGATACAGGCTCGGTGAGCTGACGGGTAACAAGTCCCACTACGACGACGCCGCCGGCGAGTTCGAGTGGGCCGCCGAGCTGCGCCCCGACTGGCCCTATCCGTGGTACGGCCTGGGGCTCGCTGAGCTGGCGCTGGGCGAGAGCTCGGTGCTCGCAATCGAGAACCTCCGGCAGATGCTCGGCAAGGACTACCTCTCCAAGGCGGCGCGGGCATTCGCGCACGCCACCGAAGTCGATCCCAGTTTCGCCTTTGCGGTCGTGGACCTCGCCAACACGGCGCTCACGCAGCGCATCAAGCCGCGGCTCGACGTCGCGCTCTCGGCGGTGCGGCTCGCCGCCGCGTCCCCGGCGGGGCGCCATGCGGACGTCCAGCTCGTGCGCGGCCGCGTGGAGCGTGAGGCCGGTGAAGCCGATTCGGCGCTCGCCGGCTTTCGAGCGTATATGGCCGCGGGCGGCGATTCGGGGGTCGGCCTGCTCGAGCTGGCCCGCACGAACTACTTCGCGCGCCGCATGGCCGACGGGTGGAGCACGTACCTGGCGGGGGCACGCGCGGCGACGTCCGCGCCGGCGCTCACCCTCTACCGGTCCGATCTTTCCTGGATCGCGGACTCGGCCGAGTTGGCGGCCTTCGACGCGCTGCCCGATCCGCCGGCGCGGGCGCGCTGGCTGGAGGCGTTCTGGGCGCGGCGCGATGTGGTGGAGGCCCGCGACGTGGGCGAGCGGCTCGCGGAGCACTACCGCCGCTGGTTCTACGCGCGCCGCAGCTTCCGCCTCGTCAGCCGGCACCGCCATTACGACATCACCGAGGTCTACCGCGCCAAGCAGGTCGAGTTCGACGACCGCGGCGTGATCTACCTGCGCCACGGGGAGCCGGACCGCCGGGCGCGGTTTGCGTGCCAGGAGGTCGAGCAGGCGAATGGCGAGGGTTGCGCCGCGAATGAAAGCTGGCTGTACCGGCGTCAAGAAGAGGAAGGGGGAGATCTGATCTTCCACTTCGCGGCGCGCGGCGACGTGCAGGACTACAAGCTGATCGAGAGTCTGGTGGACGCCCTCGGGTTCCGCCGCGGCGTGCAGGCCGGCTCGTATTCCGATCCCCAGGTCTCCGAGTTGTACGCGTCGCGCGACGATTTCGGGCCGCTGTACGCGCGGGTGGCGCACAGCCTCAACGCGCCGGCCAGCGCCCTCGCGGAGGACCGCGCGCATGGCCGTCGCAGCATCGCCGTCGGGACGACGAGTGACAGCTACGCGCAGCGGTTCGAGCAACCGCTCGACGTCGTCGCGAGCGAATTCGTCGTCGGGACCGGCGCCGAGTCCGGTGGCCAAATGCTGCATATCGTCTTCGCGGTGCCGGGCGGTCGGCTC
>JAEHDT010000026.1 GCA_016880225.1 Gemmatimonadota bacterium
CACCCCGGCGATCAGTTGACCGATCGCCGACATTTTCTCAGACTGTATGAGCTGTTCCTGGAGCCGGCGCCGCTCGGTTTGATCCTCGAACACGAGCACCGCCGAGCCGGGCTCGGCCATCGGGATGACGGTGAGGAGCAACATACGCTCGCCCGCGCGGATCTCGACCGGGTTGGCACCGGGCTCGGCCACGGCTCGGGCGACCGGACCGGACCAGGCGGGCGGGAGCAGGCTGAGCCAGGGACGGCCGGGGATGGCCGTGACCGCTGTCTGAATCAGGTCGGCGAAGACGCGGTTGGCGCGACGCACGGTGCCGTGCGCATCCACGATGCAGATCGCCTGGGTGATGGCGTCGACCGTCTTCTCCCACTCGCGCTTGGCGGAGGACAGGAGCTCGACCAGGCGGGCATTTTCGAGCGCGATGGCGCCCTGCGCGAGCACGGCCGAGACGAGCGTGAGCTCGGCCTTCCCGAGCGCGCCGGATCGCTCGCTCGAGAGGGACACGGCGCCCATGGTCCGGCCGGCGGCGACGCGGGGGGCGCCGAGCCAGGAGCCAGGCGGCTGCTCCGCCAGGTCGGTGCCGCGCCGCCGCGCTTCCTCGCGCACGTCCTTGGGGAACGCGAGCGGGCCCCGCCGCAGGGCGAGCTGCAGCAGGGGGTCGTCGGTACGGGCGGGAACGGGATTCGTGTCGTAGGTCACCGCCAGCCGGTTCGACTCGACGTCAAGTAGGATGACGGACAGCCGGTCGGGCTTGAGCAGTTCGACGAGGGCGCGCGCCACGAGCTCGACCACGGTCGCCGGGCGGAACGCGCCCGCGAGCTCCCGGGCGAGCGTCGTGAGACGCGCGAGCAACTCGTCGCTTGCGCGCGGGGTAGCACGGCTAGAAGGAGGTTTGCGCATGATCCTGGCCAACGTCCGCGGTCGCTTGCGCGCGCCGGATCTCCGGCTCGTTGTGGTGGCGCTGGCGCGCGGTGACGCCGCCCGCCGCGCGCGCTTCGAGCAGCTGCTCAACGAGCAGGGGCCGGACCAGCTGCTCGATGAGCCCGGCCTGCTCGACGCGCTGCTGGCGCTGCGTACCCTCGCCGTGCCGTCCGCGCCGCTGTTCGCTTACGTGGCTGTGCGCCATACCCTGCGGGCGGCCGGCGTCGACGACCGGGCCCTCGCCGATTATCTGGCCGCGCTGTTGCTCGAGTTCGGCGATCACGATCGGCACCTCCGGCTGCGCCGGGCCGACGACGAGACGTATCACTATCTGGTCGACATGGTGGCGGACCTCACCGGGCACGACGACGCCGCGGAACGGGGCTTCCTGCTGCGGGCCCATGTCGGCAACTACAGCCTCTGGCTCGCCGGTCTGTTTCCCGACTACATCGCCGCCCGGCGCTCCCGTAAGGGCGGGCCCGACCTGCCGTACTACGACGAGCTCGGCCGCCAGGGCTACCGCCTCGCGGCGGAGCACCGTCTCGCCGAGCGCCACGGCCTCGCCACCATCTACCGGGCGGCCGCCGACCGGTTCCCGACGCTGCGGGTCGCGTTCAATCGCCTGAGCGACCGCGTGTTCTTTCCGAACGTGTCGACTCCCGAGAAGATACTGCGGAATCTGTAGGAGGTTGCGGGAGGTTGGTGAAGGTTGGGGAGCCGGTACCGTCCTGCACCGACCGCTCATTCGTCCAAGAACCGCGTCGGCACCGTCGTCGCCGCTTCCACGAGCTGCTCCGCCGACTTCACGAACCGCACCACGATGGGCAGCGAACCCTTGAGCGCGAGCTTGCGCTGCATGATCCCGGCGATCGGCCCGAGCTCCTTGCGGATCACCCGCTTCCAGTGCGTGTACTCTCCCGAAATCACGAACGGCGCCTGATCGGCCTCGCTCAGCGACACCACCCGGGCCGCGCGGCACACTCCGCGGTCCAGGTCGAGCCAGATGCCCACGGGGTCGGCGATGCCGATCTCGGGCTGGCGGTTCACCACGAGCGCCACCGCCCCGTGCGTCCACTCGAGCGACGCGGCGCGATACCCTTCGCTCGCGTTGATCGCCACGCCGTAGGCGCTCACCCACTCGGGCGACGGGAACGCGAGGGTCACGCGATCGCCGCCGCGAACGCGCCGAACACCGCGATCTCCGCATCGTCCTCGGGATGCCACTGCACGGCGAGCGCCCACGGCGCGGCCGGATCGCGGGGCTCGACCCCCTCGATGACGCCGTCCGTCGCCCAGGCGGTGGCGCGCAGCCCGGGGGCCACGTCGCGGATCGCCTGGTGGTGCCGGGTGTTCACGCTCGCCGCCGACGCGCCCAGGGCGCGGTGCAGGCGGCTGCTCGGCTCGACCTTGAGCCCGTGGCGGGCGCGCCGGTCGGCGTGGTCGATCGGCCCCGCCCGTTCGCTCGCCAGGTCCTGATACAGGGTGCCGCCGAGCGCCACATTGAGGATCTGGATGCCGCGGCAGATTGCGAGGAGCGGGAGGCGTCGCCGTGCCGCGCCGGCGATGAGGGCCAGCTCTACCGTGTCTCGCGCGGCGTCGGTCTCGCCCAACCGGGCGTGCGGGACCGCCCCGTAGCGTGCCGGCTCCACGTCCTCGCCGCCGCTCAACACGAGGCCCTGCACCCGGTCGAGCACGGCACAGGCGGCCTCGGGGTCGAGCGTCGGCGGGACGACGATCGGGACCAGCCCGGCGCGGCAGAGCGCCTGCACGTACGCGCTGTTCAGCGCCACGCGCTCGCGCCCCTCGTCGGTGCGCCGGGTCGCGCTTACCGCGACGACCTTGCTCACGGCCGGGCGTCGGACGGTGCCGAGGTGGGGGCGGCGAACAGCGGGCAGCGCGGGTTGCTCACGCTCGGCCACTCTACCCGGACGCCGTACAACGGGATCGTGCGGCCGTCGCCGGTGAGATCGCCCACGCCGGGATAGCCCGTCGGCGGGCGCTGCGACTCGTAGATCAGGACGCCCTGGGCCCGCTGGGTGGAATCGTCCACGACCAGCAGGGCGTACACCGTCGAATCGCTGATCGAGGCGGCCGGGAAGCCGGCACCCCGATACTCCATCGCGAGCACGCCCTTCGCGTAACCGACCTTCACGGTGGTCTGGAGCGTCGTGCCGACCAGCCGGACCGGCAGCGCGGCGGGGAGGCCGCGGGGGGCCTCGGTGAGGACGAACGGCAGGCGCTTGAGGCGCTCCTGGATGAGGGACGGTCCGATGAGCGCCGCCATGCCGCAGGTGGGGGAGCGCGACCGGTCGCCCGAACAAGACAAGAACGACGTCACGCAGGAGAGCGTCACGCAAAACGGCGTCACGCGAAACAGCGTCGAGCTCGAGCGCAACGCCGTCATGGGGCGGTCACGACTTCGCTCACCGTGGCGGGGTAGGGGGCATCGCGGCCGACGCGCTTGAGCTCGAGCGAGTCGGCGTCGGGGACGAGGGACGTGCCGAAGCGCAGCGTATCGCCCACCAGCCACGCCGCGGTGCGGGCGCGGGCCGAGGCGGGCCGCTCGAGCTCCACGCCGATGATGTAGCGCCCGGTGGCGCCAAGCGGTCCGCCTTCGACCTTGCTGCCCTCGGACGTGCCCTGGTAGCGGCGGTACAGGCGACCCGAGATCCAACCGCCCGGATGGGTCTCGAGCGTGATGCGGACGTACACGGTGGAGTCGAGCGGCACGGTGCGGACCGCGGGAGCGGGGCCGGAGCGGAAGATGCGCGTCAGCTCCCAGGTGCCCTCGAGCGGGCTGGTCTGCCGGGCGGAGCCGGAGAGCAGCATCGCGAGCAGCACGCCTGGGAGGCGGATCATCGGACCAATCTAATACGTCCAGGACAGGACGGCCGAGAACGTGCGCACCGGCTCGAGAGTGCGCGGCACCAGGTTGTAGATGTAGTTGAGCGCGTTGGTCACGAGCAGCCGCGCGGCGAGGGGTCTGCGCCGCCAGCCGGCGCGCAGGTCGAGCACCCGCGCGGCGACCCGGGGGTCGCCGCCGAAGACCGGGTCGAGCTCGATCCGCTCGATGCGGCTCGAGTAGCGGAAGTCGCCGCCGACGGACAGGGCCCTCCAACGGTAGTCCGCGCCGAGCGTGACGAGGTGCCTGGGCCGGAACGCGAGCACCGAGTCTGTCGCCGCGTCGCGGGCGTCGAGCAGCAGGTAGGCGACGGTGGCGGTGAGCGCGGGGACCGGGGTCACCGCGAGCGATGCGTCGAGCCCGCGCAGCCGCGCACGGGACACGTTCTGGATCTGGATCTTCTGGATGCCCGACTCGACGACGAACGCCGGCTCGAGCAGCCGGCGCGCCTCCGTCCAGAACAGCGCTGCGTCGAGCCGGCCCCAGGAACGGAGCGGCAGCGCGTTGCCGAGCTCGAACGACCACGCCGTCTCGGGATCCAGGGACGGGTTAGGGATGACCTCGAAGCCGAACGCGCGGGTCGTGACGAATCGCTCGGCCAGGGTCGGGGCGCGGAACCCGTGGCCGGCGGATGCGCGCCACGTCCCGGCCGCCGCCGTGGTCAGCACGGCGCCGATCCGGGGGCTCAGCATGGTGGCCTGCAGGCCGCCGCCGACGGTGATGTAGTCGAGCCGGGTTCCGGCCGTGAGGCGGACGCGTCCAAGCCGTTGCTCCGCCTCGCCGTAGAGGCCAAACTCCTGCTGCGTGTGGTCGCCGAAGATGTCGCTCGTGACGTCGCCGTGCGCAGCCTCGAGTCCGGCCGTCACGACCCGGCCGCCCTCATTGCGGACCACGCCGCGCACCTCGACCCCGAGCCGGTTGGCCACGGACCAGTCGTCTGGGTTCACGTCCGTGAAATGCGTGCGCAACCACGAGCCACGCGCCTGCCACGCGAACCGCTCGGACACGGTCCGGTCGAGCGTTGCAGCGACGTACCCCTTGTTCGAGCGGGTGTAGCTGCCGCGACCCGACGAGTCGATCATGAACGGCTGGTACGCCTGCCCCCGGGTATCGCAGGCGCCCGGCACGCACCAGGTCGGAAACACCTGGTATTGATGGCTAGTCCAGGAGCCCGCCGCGGTGACACGGGTGCCGGGGCGGGGCAGCCACTCCGCTTTACCGGCGGTTTCCCACTGGTCGCTCCGGTCCTGCTCGCGATAGCCGTCGGAATGCCGGCCGCCCAAGGTCAGGCTGCCGCGAAGGGTTGCCGTGCCGTACGAGGCGGTCCCGTCCAGGCCGCCCAGGCCGCCGGCGTAGTCGCGAAACCGCCAGGCGTCGTGCGGCGGGTTCGCATACACTCCACCCGTGGCCCGCAGCCGGCCGTGAAAGCCGGACGGAATCTCGCGCGTGATGAGGTTGACGACACCTCCCAAGGCGGCGGAACCGTACAGCGACGATCCGGCGCCCTTCACGACCTCGACACGCTCCACGTCGGCGAGCGGCACCATGTCCCAATCGATTCCGCCGCGGTCGCTCTGGTTGGCGGGCACGCCGTCCACGAGCAGCAGCACGCGCGACCCGAGGCCTTCGACGAAGCCGCTCGAGCCGCGGATGTTCACCTGACCGTTCAGGAACAGCACGCCCGGTGCCCGGTTCACCGCCTCGTCCACGGTGCTCACGGCGCGGCGCGCCAGGTCGCTGTCGCTCACGAGCGCCACGCTCGTCACCGCCTGGTCGAGCAGCTGGGAGTGCTTCGCCGCGGTGACGATGATCGGCTCGAGCGCCACTCCGCTGCCCGACAGGACGGCATCGACCCGCAGGGAATCGCCCGCGGGCACCGTGAGGCTGTCCAATCGGGACCGGTACCCGAGCCGCGAAAACCGAACGACCGCCCCGCCCGCCGGGATGCCCGCCAGCCGGTAGCGCCCCGCGGCGTTCGTCGTGGCGGTCACAGCCGCGATGCTCACGCGCACGTCGGGGATCGTGCCGCCCGCTGTGTCGGTGACGCTGCCGTACACGACAGCGCTGCCTTGCGCCCGGGCGGGCGCCGCCGCCACCCCGATGGCGAGCGCCGCGACGACGAGGGCGCGCGTCACGGGCACGGCGGGAAGTAGTCGCAGATGCGGTGCATCTTGGTGAAATCGATCGCGAAGTTGATCGAATCGGCCCCGGCGGCGGTCACGTGGACCATTCCCGTGCCGTGTGACGTCGTGTCGCTGCCGTCGCGGTAGAACCCGACTTCACGAAGCAGCGAATCGGCGTTCCCGGCACCGAGCGTGCCCTTCTTTTCCCACACCGCGACGACCCACTCGTAGGTGCCGTCGGGAACCTGGAGCACGTAGCGCCGGGGCGGGCCGCCCGTGTCCACGAAGGCCGGGACGGGCGGCTGAAAGTGCAGCAGGTCGGCGGGCGTGGCGGGGAAGGTGGCGAACGCCACGATGAGGACCGCCGCGGTGCTGTCCTTCAGGCTGTCGGGGAGCGAGCCCTGATAGGTCACGGTGCCGCAGATGCCCGGGCAGGCGGCGCTCGGCCGGAGTCCCTCGTTGCAGGCCAGGGCGGCAGCGGCGGCGGTGACGAGCGCGGCGCGCGAGACGCGACTCCGCATGCCGGCAATGATCGGGGTAGGCGGGCCGAGCGTCAACTTGACCCCCGTTTCGGCGCGAAATAACGTTGAGTCCGCCATGCCGATCTACGAGTATCGCTGCACGAAGTGCCGCGCCCGTTTCAGCCTGCAAGAGGGGATCGAGGAGCACGCCCGTCGGCGTCCGTCCTGCCCGAAGTGCAAATCGCGGGAAGTGGAGCAGGTGCTCTCGCCGTTCTTCGCGAAGACGGTCCGGAAAAGCTAGCCTCCCGTGTTCGAGCGCCTGCGGGACGCGTTGCGTGCCGCCCTGGACGCGGCGACGCCGCCGGGTGATCTGCGCGACCTGGCGCGGCAGATGCGTGAGGCGGTGGTGGAGGGCAAGGTCGCGGTCGAGGAAACGCGCGGCGCGGTGGCGCGCGCGGAGGCCGAGCTCGCGCAGGAGCGGCAGCGGCTCGCGGATGCCGAGCGCCGCGGCCGTCTCGCGGCGGAGATCCAGGACCAGGAGACGGTGGCCGTCGCCCAGCGCTTTGCGGCGAAGCACCGCGAGCGCACCGGCGTGCTCGAGAAGAAGGTCGCCGCCCTCCACGATGAGCTGGCCCTGTACGAGCGCGACCTCGAGGAGATGCGCGTCCAGCTGGCGCGCGCCGAGCGCGACCGCCCGCTCACGCAAGCGGAGCGCACCGCCGAGCGCGCCTGGCGCGACCTGCAGGCGGCGGGCGGCACGCGACCCGGCGTGGACCCGCAGGACGAGCTGCTCAAGTCGGAGCTCGACCGGAGCGCGCGCGAAGCCGCCGCCGACCGCCAGCTGCGGGAGCTCAAGAAGAAGATGAAGAAGGACTAGCGGTGCTGCCCCTCCTCCTCGCCGTCGTCCAGCAGCCCGCGCCGCGGCCGCCCGATCTGCTCAAGCGTGCTCACACCTACAGCATCGTCGCGTACGATTCGGCCACGGGCGATCTGGGCGTGGCGGTGCAATCCAAGTTCCCCAACGTGGGCGGCATCGTGCCGTGGGCCAAGGCCGGGGTAGGCGCCGTAGCGACGCAGTCGCTCGGCAACACCGACTACGGCGACAAGGGGCTCGAGCTGATGGCGCTGGGGACGAGCGCCCCGGAGGCGTTGCGCATCGTGATGCGGTCGGACCCGCGGCCCGCGCAGCGCCAGGTGGGGATGGTAGACGCGCGCGGAGGCGCGGGGAGCTGGACCGGCGATTCGTGCTTCGATTGGGCGGGAGGCCGAGTCGGCGGCCAGGCGGCCGGGCGGTCGGGCGGCAAAGGCGAGGTGATCGCCGGGCGCGGCTACGCCGCCCAGGCGAACATCATGGTGTCGGACCAGACCGTGAAGAACATGGCCGAGGCGTTCGAGCGCGCGAGCGGCGCCCTCGCCGACCGGTTGATGGCGGCGCTGGTGGCGGGTCAGGCGGGCGGCGGCGACAAGCGCGGCATGGAGTCGGCGGCGCTGCTCGTGGTCCGGAAGAACGCCGGGTACCTGGGCCTCAACGACCGCTACATCGACATCCGCGTGTACGATGACACCAACCCGATCCGGGAGCTGCAGCGGCTGTACGCGCTGCACCGGCTCTATTTCTTCGCCAGTCGCCCCGAGGATCTGATCCCGATCACGCCCGACGTGGTGCGGCGGCTCGAGCCGATCCTGCTGCGCGAGCCGCTGGGGCAGCGGGAGAAGTGGCTGGCGGCGCCGCAGGGGGTCGCGAACCGAACGTTCCTCGAGGCGCTCGCGAACTTCATGTACTGGGAGAACTACGACGTACGCGTCCGCATGGACGGGAAGATCGACAAGGTGGCGCTGGACGACATCCTCGAGCGGCGCAAACAGTGAGCGCGATCGGCCGTCTGCTGTCCTGGTTCCGTGACGCCTTCGGGCCCGGGCCACGCAGCACGGACGGGCGGCGCGCCGGAGGCAGTATGGACATCAAGCGGGACCGGATGGTGTTTCTCGGCTACGGGAAGTACTGGCGCTCGGACGGCATCGTAGGCCTGATGCCGATCGAGGAGGAGCGGGGCCCCAAGCGCCGCACCAACGTGTTCGTGCAGGGGCGGGCCGAGCCGATCGTCGCGTCGCGCACCGAGCAGAGCATCCTCGAAGACATGGGCGCCACCGACAGCGGGTTCCAGACCCAGGCGTTGCGCGAGGCGGTCACGGACCTGCTCGCGGCGTTCCACGAGTTCTCGCCGGTGTTACGGCGCGCCCTGTTGAACGAGCATCACTTCGACGTGGAGCTGTGGGAGCAGCGGGTGGGAGACCTGCTCCGGGCGCCCCACGAGCCCGCGCCCTCCGACCAGAGCGAGCTGTTCGAGTGACGGCGCCGCTCGGGAGCACGCCCGACCGGGGATGGGCCGGGCACCCCCGGGGCCTGTCCACACTCTTCTTCACCGAGATGTGGGAGCGGTTCAGCTACTACGGGATGCGGGGCTTTCTCATCCTGTACATGGTCAAGGCGCTCGGCTTCAGCGACCAGCACGCCGGCGCCGTGTACGGCAACTACGTCGGCAGCGTATGGCTCATGGCCATCTTCGGCGGCATCGTCGCCGACCGCTGGCTCGGGCACTATCGCAGCGTGCTCGTCGGCGGGGTCATCATCGCACTGGGTCATTTCACGCTGGCGCTGCATGCTCTGCCATTCTTCTATGCCGGCCTGATCTTCATCGTCGTCGGGACAGGTCTCCTCAAGCCGAACGTCAGCACCCTGGTGGGCGCGCTGTACGAGCAGGGAGACGAGCGCCGCGACGCGGGCTTCTCGATCTTCTACATGGGGATCAACCTCGGCGCGTTCATTGGGCCGCTGATTGCCGGGAAGCTGGCTGAGGCCGTGGACTGGCATCTCGGCTTCGCGTGCGCCGGGGTCGGCATGACCCTGGGCCTCGTGCAGTACATCGTCGGCCACAGGCGTTTGCGACCCGCGATCGAGCGTCTTGCCGCCCGCCCCAGGCCTGCGACCACCGTCGCTGCGGACCCGCAGGGCGGCTTCACCGCCGCAGACTGGAAGCGCATGGCGGCGGTCGTCGTCTTCTTCGCCTTCGCGTCCCTCTTCTGGGGTGCCTACGAGCAGGCCGGATCCACTCTCAACCTCTTTGCCGACCGGTACGTCCACCTCGAGCTGTTCGGCATCAAGCTGTATGCGTCCTGGTTCGTTTCGATTCAGGCGGCGTTCGTGATCATCCTATCGCCCATTTTCGCGTGGGTTTGGATGAAGCTCGGGCCGCGGCAGCCATCGTCGCCGGCGAAGTTCGCTCTCGCTCTCCTGTTCGTGGGGCTGGCGTTCGTGCTGCTCATTCCCGCCGGCGCGATCGCCCAAGGCGGGGTGCGGATCAGTCCGTTGTGGCTCGTCGCCTGCTACTTCATCGAGGAGCTGGGCGAGCTGTGCCTGAGCCCGGTGGGGCTGTCGGTCGTGACGAAGCTCGCGCCGACGCGGGTCGTGGGATTGCTCATGGGCGTGTTCTTCCTCTCCAACGCGCTCGGCAACAAGCTGGCGGGGTGGTCGGCCGGATTCATCAGCACCACACCGCTGCCGACGCTGTTCGGCGTCACGGCCGGCGTCTGCCTGGCTGCCGCCGTGATCATGGCGCTGCTCATCAGACCGGTGCAGCGGCTCATGGGCGGGGTGCGATGACGGGCCGGTCGGCGCTGGTGGCATTTGTGGCGCTCTCAGGAGCCACTCCCCGGGCTGCGGCACAAGCCCCTCCCCGCGAGAGCACTGTCGTAGTCCTGCTCGGCACCGGCGTGCCCCGGCCCGATCCCGAGGCCTCGGGCCCCGCGACGGCCGTCGTCGTCGGCCGGCGCGTGTTCGTCGTGGACGCAGGCCCCGGGGTGGAACGGCGCCTAGCCGCCGCTCGCCTGCCGATCGACGGGGTGACCGCCCTGTTCGTCACGCATCTGCACAGCGACCACACCCTCGGCTACCCGGATCTGATCTTCACGTCGTGGGTGATGGGCAGGAAGACGCCGCTCGCAGCGTATGGCCCACACGGCCTGCGCGCCATGACGGAGCACATCCTTGCCGCCTGGGCCGAGGACATCGACGTGCGCACCAATGGGCTGGAGAAGCGCGCGCCGGGCGGCTACCGCGTGGACGTGCACGAGATCAGGCCCGGGGTCGTGTACGACTCGGGCGGGGTGCGAGTCACCGCGTTCCAGGTGGAGCACGGGACGTGGCGCGAAGCGTACGGCTACCGGTTCGACACGCCCGGCCGGAGCGTGGTGATCTCCGGCGACACCAAGCCGAGTGAGAATCTCGTGCGCGTGGCGGCGGGAGCGGACGTGCTGGTACACGAGGTGTATCCCGCCGCGCGCACCGTGCCGAACGCCACCGAGAGCGCCGCCTGGCCGAGCTACATGCGCGACTTCCACACCTCGGACGTCGAGGTGGGACAGCTCGCCGCGCGCATCCGGCCGAAGCTCGTGATCCTCACGCACATCATCCGGCGGGGAGCGACCGACGACGAGATGCTGGCGGCGGTGCGGCGGTCGTTTTCGGGACGCGCCGTCGTCGGGCACGACCTCGAGCGCTACTGACGGGCGGCGAGCCGGGTCGCTGCGGTCGCCGCCAGGATCTCCATCGCCCGATAGACGTTTCCCAGCCGCACGTTCTCGTTCTCGGCGTGTTGGTTGTTGTCGTGATTCACCGTGGGCAGCGCGACGAACGGCCCCCGCAGGATGTCGGTGAAGACGTACGCCGGGCCGCTGCCGCCCAGCGTCGGCAACACGACCGGATCGCCCAGCCCGGCGCGCGCCAGGGCGGCGACGAGCGCGCGCGCGGCCGGCTGATCGAGCGGCGTGCGGCCCGCGGGATACCCCGAGTCGCTCTGGACGCGCACCAGTCGTGGCGTGCTCACCCGGACGCCCGAATCGGGCGCGTCGGCCACGACGCGATAGCCCTGGCGCTCGATGTGACGCACCAGCTTGGCCACCTGGCGGCGCGGCTCGTTGCCCGCGACGAGTCGCAGGTCGAGCTCCGCGACGGCGACGTCGGGAATGGCGGTGCGCGCCCCGGCCCCCACGAACAGGCTCTGCAGGCCGCGCACGTTGAGCGACGGGCGCATGATGAGCTCCGCCCGCGGCCGTCCGTGCCCGTCGATGGAGCCCAGCTGGAACTGTTGTCGCTCGGTCTCGTCGTCGCCGGGGTAGGCGGCGAGGGCGGCCCGCTCCGCCGGGCCCGCCGGAACGACGTCGTCCTCCCAACCGTCCACCAGCACGTCCCCCTCAGGCCCCTTCATGGTGGCGAGCAGCTGCGCCAGCCGCATAGCGGGGTTCGGCGCCCAATTGCCGTAGTGCCCCGAGTGAAGCGGCCGTACCGGACCGTACACTGTCAGCGTCACGTCCACGATTCCCCGCAGGCCGAACACAGCCGTGGGGCGGCCGGAAGGGTGAATGGGCCCGTCCGCCATCACGTACAGATCGGCCGCGAGCAGGTCGCGGTGGCGACGCGCCGTGGCCGCGAGGTAGTTCGAGCCCGCCTCCTCGTCGCCCTCGAACAGGAACTTGAGGTGGTTGGGCGGAGCGAGGCCGGCGGCGCGCCAGGCATCGAGCATCTGCAGCAGCGCGACGATGGGCGCCTTGTCGTCGCTCGCGGAGCGGGCGTACAGCCGCCAGTCCTGCGGGACCCGCTCACCCGGCGCGGGCCAGCGCGTCAGTTCACGCCCGCCCGCCTCCAACGCCGCCGTGAACAGCGTGGGGCGCCACGGGTCGCGCGTCACCCAGCGGCCCGGGTCGGTCGGCTGGCCGTCGTAGTGGCAGTAGAACAACACCGCGGGCCGGGTCGTATCGCCCAGCTCGCCGTAGACGATGGGCGGCCCGCCGGTCTCGAGGACGCGCGCCGCGACCCCGCGACGCTCCAGCATGCTGACGAGGGCGCGGGCGTTGCGGCGGATGTTCTGGGAGTCGCTCGCGACGTTCGGCAGGGCGGTGAAGTCGCGCAGCTCGGCGACCAGCTCCGGCTCGTGGCGCTCGCGGTATGCGCGAACGACCGCCACGGGGTCCTGGGCGGCGACGTCGGCGGGGGCGGCGACGCTCGCAAGCGCGAGCCCAAGCGCCGCAGACAACAGCGAGAGACAGCGGCGCGGGCGGCTCACCTGCGTCCGTCTCCCCCCAGCGTGCGGGACAGGAAATCGGCGGCCGCGCGGTACGCCGCCGTCCAGTCCGCGTGGGTGAGAAAGTCGTGGATCTCGTCGGGGAAGACGAGCTGCTCCACGTCCACTCCCTGGGCGCGCAGCGCCGCGGTGAGCTGCACCGTCTGGCTGAACTGCACGTTGCGGTCGTCGTCTCCCTGGATGAGCAGCACCGGCGAGCGCCAGTCTTTCACGTAGGCGATCGGCGAGGACTGGTACGCCAGCTTCGCGGCGTCGGTCTCTTTGACCGGGTCGTAGCTCGGGACCCAGTTCTGGATCTCGATGTTCCAGTCGTGCACGCCGTGCAGATCCACGCCTGCCGCGAACAGGTCGGACGCGCGGGCCAGGCCCATCGCCGTGAGAAACCCGCCGTACGAGCCGCCCCAGAGACCAATGCGCGCCGGATCGACGTCCGGGCGGGCGCGCAGGTAGAGTCCCGCGCCGCGCACGTCGTTGAACTCACTCGCGCCCTGGGCGCCGTAATGCGGCGCTTCCCGGAAATCGAGGCCGTAGCCGATGCCGCTGCGATAGTTCACCGAGAGCACCACGTAGCCGCGGCTTGCGAGATACTGGTTCAGCGCGTAGGCGTTGCGGTAGTAATAGAAGTAGTGCCAGCCGAGCAGCATCTGGCGCCGCGACCCGCCGTGGAAGAAGATCACCGCGGGTCGCCGCTCCCCGGGTTTCAAGCCGCGCGGCAGGAACAGCTGCCCGTGAATCGTCAGCCCGTCCGCCGCGGGGAACAGCACGGGTTGGGGGTCTACGAGGGCGGCCGCGGGGAAGTCGGCCGGGATGGCTCCCGCCGCCAGGTCGCGCGCCGCGCCCGTCCCGGGCAGGATCACGGGTCGCGGCGGCGTGCGAGTGCCGGCACGAATGAACGCGATTCCACGACCATCGCCGGTCACCGGCGCCCACTCGAGATCCGTTCCGCGCGTCAGCGCCATCGGCGCCCCGCCCGTCACGGCCACCTTCCAGATGTGGCGCCGGTCGATGTCGTCCTGATTCGAGCTGTACACAACCGCCGAGCGGTCGGGAGTGAGCGTGACGTGCTCCACTTCGAACGCGCCCGGCGTGAGCAACGCGGCCCGGCCGCCGTCGGCCGGCACCGCGTAGAGATGGGTCCAGCCGTCCTTCTCCCAGGGGAACACGAGCCGGTCGCCCGCGCCCCACTGCAGCTGATTGGCGGCGACGATCTCTCGGAACACGCTGCCGCGGCCCGTGTCGGCGATCCACGCCTGACGCGTGGCGCCGCTCGCGACGTCCGCGACGTGGATCGACCACGGCTGGCCGGATCGTTGCGGCATGAAGGGCAGCCCCTCGGCGCCGGCCGGGTTCCGGAGGAACGCGATGCGGCGCCCGTCGGGCGACCAGACGGGCTCGGCGTCCGAGTCGACGCTGGGATCGATGAAGCGCAGCGTCTTCGACGCCACATCGTACACGGCGACGAACGCGTGATCGCCGCGCGCGCTCACGAATGCGAGCCGCGACCCGTCGGGCGACCAGCGCAACGAGCGGGCGGAGCCGCGGGCGTGGACCAGCTGCTCCGCGGCCGCCGAATCGGCGAGCGAGGCCCACCAGACCTGACCGTGCCTCAGGAACGCCACGCGATCGCCCTTGGGTGACACCGCCGGCGCGTCGCCTTCCGCGATGCGCCGCGGGGCGCCGCCCGCGGCGGGCACGACCCACACCGCCTGCTCGACGCCCGTGACGAGACTATGCGGGTTCGGGTATTCGCCCTTTTCGTTCGGCTCACCGCCCCGGACGAAAACGATCGCGTGCGCGTCGGGGGTCCAGCGCAGGTCGCCCAGTTCCTGCCCGTCGTCGTCCCCGTAGGGGGTCACGGCCTTGCCTTGGTAATCGGGCGGCGTCGCGACCCAGATGTTTCGCGCCCCGCGGTCGTTGAACACCCACGCGACCGCGCCGCCCGCGGGAGCGGCCGTCAACTCGTCGGGAAACGGCGCGCTCATCACCTGCTCGAGGGTGAAGGAGGGCTGCTGGGCTGGGAGGGAAAGGGGGGCGGCGAGCGTCGCGCCGAGCGCGAGGCGAGCGAGCGTGTTGGTCATGAGGGTTGAAGCGGCTCCTCCGCGAAGTGACAGGCGACGCGTTGGTCCGGCGTGACCTCGCGCAGCGCCGGGGCCTCGGTCCGGCAGCGGTCGTTCTTCTTGGGATGCGGGCAGCGGGGGTGAAACGGGCAGCCCGCCGGTGGATGCGCGGGAGATGGCACGTCGCCCGAGAGCACGATGCGCTGACGCTGCGCCGTGGGATCCGGTACCGGTACGGCCGAGAGCAGCGACGCCGTGTAGGGATGACGTGGCCCGGCGTACAGGGCGGGCGCGGGCGCGTGCTCCACGATCTTGCCGAGGTACATCACCGCCACCTGGTCTGCGATGTGCTTCACGACCGCGAGGTCGTGGGCGATGAAGAGGTACGTGAGGCGGCGTCGCGCCTGCAGGTCCGCGAGCAGGTTCAACACCTGCGCCTGGACCGAGACGTCGAGCGCGCTCACCGGCTCGTCCAGCACGAGCACCTGCGGCTCGACCGACAGCGCGCGGGCGATCCCCACCCGCTGGCGCTGCCCACCCGACAGCTCGTGCGGGTAGCTCCCTTCGAACGCCGGATCGAGGCCCACCTCCTCGAGCAGGGCGGCGATGCGCCGCTCTGCCTCGCGCCCGATCGCGATCCGATGAATGGCGAGCGGCTCGACGAGGGTTTGGCGCACCGTCATGCGCGGGTTGAGGGAGCCGTAGGGGTCCTGAAAGACGATCTGCATCCGGCGGCGCAGGGCCCGCAGCTCGCGCGCCCCGAGGGCCAGCACATCCTGGCCGTCGATGGTGACGCGGCCCCGGTCTGGCTCGATCAGCCGGAGCATCGCGCGGCCGGTGGTGGACTTGCCGCACCCCGACTCACCCACCAACCCGAGCGTGCTGCCGGCCGGGATCGCGAACGACACCCCGTCCACGGCGCGCACCACCGACCGCGGCCGGCCCAACCCGAACCAGCGCCGCTCGCCCGGGAAGTGCTTGACGAGCCCCTCGACCTGGACGAGCGCGGCGGGCGTCACGGGCGTGGCGCGGGGGTGCGGCGCCGCGGCTCGGTGAGGAGCCAGCAGCGCACGGTGTGAGAGCCCGGCCCGGTTCCACCGGTCCCCGCCGCGTCGAGCAGCGGCGGCTCCTCCGCGCGGCAGCGGTCCCACGCGTAGGGGCAGCGGGGATGGAAGCGGCAGCCGGAGGGCCATGCGGTCGCGGCGGGCACCTGCCCGGGAATGCTGTGGAGCCGGCCCCCCGCCCGGGCACCAGCTGGCGGGGCATCGAGCCGGGGCACCGACGCCAGCAGCCCCTCGGTGTAGGGATGCAGCGGGCGCGCGAACAGCTCGGGCGTCGGCGCCTGCTCCACCACCTGGCCGGCGTACATGACGACGACCCGGTCGGCGCTCCCCGCCACGACGCCGAGATCGTGGGTGATGAGCATGACGGCCATGCCGAGCTCCGCCTGCAGCCGGTCGAGCAGCTCGAGGATCTGGGCCTGGATCGTGACGTCGAGCGCGGTGGTGGGCTCGTCCGCGATCAGCAGCTTGGGACGGCACACCAGCGCCATCGCGATCATCACGCGCTGGCGCATGCCGCCGCTCATCTGGTGGGGGTAGTGGTCGACCCGCTCGTCGGGATCCGGGATGCCGACGAGCCTGAGCATCTCGATCGCGCGCGCGCGCGCCGCCGCCCGCCCCAACCCCTGGTGCACGATCGCGGCTTCGGCGATCTGATCGCCCACCGTGAACACGGGGTTGAGTGACGTCATCGGTTCCTGGAAGATCATCGCGATCTCGTTGCCGCGGATGGCACGCAGCTCGCGTGGCTCGAGCGTCAGCAGATTGCGGCCCTCGAACTCGATGAAGCTGCCGGGACGGACGTGGCCGGGCGGCTCGGGGATGAGGCGGAGGATCGAGAGCGAGGTGACCGTCTTGCCGCAGCCCGACTCGCCCACGATCCCCAGGGTCTCCCCCGGCTGCACCTCGAAGGAAACGCCGTCCACCGCGCGTGCCGTACCCCGCCCCTGCTCGGTGACGAAGTACGTCTTGAGATCGCGCACGCGCAGCAGGGGCTCGGTCACGCCGTCTCCCGCCGCGGGTCGAGCGCGTCGCGCAGCGCGTCACCGATAGCATTGAGCGCCATAACGACGAGTGAGATCGCAAGCCCGGGGAACGTCGCGGACCACGGAGCCACCGCCATCTTGGGCAGGCCGTCGGCGATCATGTTGCCCCAGCTGGGCGCCGGGGAGGGCACTCCCATGCCGAGGAAGGAGAGTCCCGCCTCGAGCAGCATCACGTTCCCGATGCCGAGCGCGGCCGACACGATGATCGGTGCGGCGGCGTTGGGGAGGACGTGGCGGAAGATGATGTGCCCCGATCTCGCGCCCAGCGCCCGCGCGGCCGAGACGAACTCACGCTCGCGCAGGCTCAGCACTTCGGCCCGCACCAACCGGCTCGTCCCGAACCACCCCGTGAGGCCGATGAGCAGCACGAGCACCCACAGCGGCAGGTGCTCCCACAGGGCCACCGCCATGAGCAGCACGAAGATGCGCGGCATTGCCAGAGCCACGTCCACCACGCGCATCAACGCCGCGTCGACCGAGCCACGGAAGTAGCCGGCCACGGCGCCGACCGCCGCCCCCAGCGTCACGGCGACGACCATCGCCAGGGTGCCGATACCGAGCGAGATGCGCGCGCCGTACGCGAGGCGGCTCCAGACGTCCCGACTCAGGGGATCAGTGCCGAGCGGGAACCGCACCGACGGCGGCTGGTCGGGGTGGACCACGTCGATCTGATAGTAGGGAGGGTACGGCGCGACCGCGGGGGCGGCGACGGCGATCGTCACGAAGAACGCCAGGACGAACGTCCCCGGCATGGCCGTGGGGTGGCGGAAGAAGCGGCGCCCGCGCGGGCCGCTCAAGGCGCGGCGCCGGGCTTCCGCCACGACAGCGAGCGCCACGACGGCGGCCCCCCCCAGGGCGAGCCAGTTCCAGACGCTCATGCGTCGCGCACGCGGATCCGCGGATCGGCGATGGCGTACAGCACGTCGGCGATCAGATTGCCGAGCACGACCATGGCGCTCGTCACGAGCGCGGCGCCCGTCACCACCGGGTAGTCCCGCTGGAAGATCGCGGTGACGGCCAGACGGCCCATCCCGGGCCAGGCGAACACTGTTTCGACCAGGACGGCGCCCGTGAGGAGAAACGGAAACGCCAGCCCGAACAGCGTAATGAAGGG
>JAEHDT010000218.1 GCA_016880225.1 Gemmatimonadota bacterium
ACGGCCAGTACATTCTGGATCTCGCCGTGGATCTTGCCGATGACGGGTCTCGGCGTCTTGGCCGGCACAAACACGCCCCACCACTGCCTCGCCTCGAAACCCGGGATGCCGGCCTCCGCCACTGTCGGCAGCTCGGGCACGAACGGCGAGCGCCGGGGCGTAGTCACGGCGAGCGCGCGCAGTCGGCCCGCCTTGACCTGCGGCAGCACCGACGGCAGGCTGCCGACGAGCATTTGCACGTGGCCCCCTACCGTGTCGGTGACCGCGGGCGCGATGCTCTTGTAGGGCACGTGCACGATCCTGATCCTGGCGCTGGAGGCCAGCACCTCGGTCACGAAATGGAGGATGCTGCCGTTGCCCGAGGAACCGTAATTCAGGTCTCCCGGCTTGGCGCGGGCCAGAGCGATCAGCTCCTTGAGCGATTTCACCGGCAGCGACGGGTGTACCGTGATAAGGAACGGCCCGTCGCCGACCATGGTGATGCCAGCGAGATCGTTCAACGGGTCGAACGGTAGCTTGGGCTGGGTAGCCGCGCTCGTCGTGTAAGTGACGGTCGGCAGCAGCATCGTGTGGCCGTCGGCGGGCGCCTTGGCCACGGCATCGGCGCCGATCATCTGGCCGGCGCCGGCGCGGTTATCCACGATCACCGGCTGCCCCCACCGCTCGTGCAGCTTGCCCCCGATGAGCCGGGCGAGAATGTCGGGCGAGCCGCCGGCCAGGGCGGGGACAACAATACGTATCGGCCGGCTCGGGTATTCCTGCGCGGTGGCGGCAGGCGGCAGTATGGCGGCGAACACGGATACGCAGGCCAGCACTGGGACACGCATGATTGGCTCCACGGCAAGAACGAATTTGGAACTTATTTCTCAAAACGCAAGATATTGATTCAGACACGATACTAACTCAATCGTGCGGGCAGCCCGTCGGCCCGGCAATATTTAGGCTCGTAGCGGAAGTAGCGAACGGCCACCCCGGGACAATTACTGCATCACAACCTTACGCGCTTCACGAACCGCGCCGGCAGCAGCGCCCCGTCTCTGGGCCCCATGCCTTCCTTCGCCGCTTCCTCGAAGCATTCGAGGGCGCTTTGCGAGACCGGAAGATCGATGCCGAGCGTCTTCCCTTCCGCAATCATGACGCGCAAGTCCTTGCAGATCAGGTCCACGTCGAAGGTGGCCGGTCCGCTGTCCTGCCCTCTCAACCCCGCAGCAACCGCGGGACCGCGCGCTTTCAGCACGTTGGGCCCGCCCGAAGTTTCTGAAAATATGCTGATGAGCCGGTCCGGATCGAGTTTCAACGGCGCGCACAGCGCCAGCGCCTCGCCAAACGCCTGCCAGTACACCATCAGCGGCAGGTTGATCGCCAGCTTCATGCGCGCGCCGGCGCCGACCGGGACGCAGCGCCGCGCAGATGGAGGACAATGCCGCGGCCGCGGACCGGCCGCTCCCTCCCGATGCCATCGGGGCGATCGACGCCGCCGTGCGCGAGGCGTTCCCCCCGGCTCGCGCCACCGAGGGGGCGCGCCGTGCCGCGCCCGCCTGGGGGGCCCGGGAGCGCCACATCGTGGAACGTCTCGACGGCTCGAGGAGCTATGAAACGATCGCGGCGGAGTGGACCGACCGCGGCGAACAGCCCATGGTGGCGGCGCAGGTGAAGGTGTTCTGTGACCAACTCGCGGAGCAGGGGTTAGTAGAATAATGCGGCGTGCGGACTTGATGATCGGCGCGTTTTACAACCCCCACCTGGGAGCCGAGCTCGCCCGGGCCGAGGGGATCGATCATCTCGCCATGGCGGATCCGCCGGCGGCTGCCGACCCATACTGGCCGGCGATCCGGGGGCGCTACACGCTGCTGCTCCACGACTATCTGGGCCAGCTCTCGGAGCCGCTCGACGAGCGGTCGATCGAGCGCGCCCGGGCGCTCGCCGAGCTGTATCGGTCGCCCTGGGTCGCCGAGCACTTTCAGTGTCTCCACACCGAGGACGGCCGCTACAACCTGAATTACGTGTTCCCGCCGCTCTACACCGAGGAGTTTCTCGAGCGTTTCGTCCGCAACGCGAGCATCCTCAAGGCACGGCTCGACCAGCCGCTCGTGATGGAGAACATCCCCGGCTTCTTCGACGTGAAGGCGAGCCAGATGGCGGAGCCGGTATGGCTGCGCCGGTTCTTCGAGGCGACCGGCGTCGGCTTCCTGCTCGACCTGCCCCACGTGTGGCTGCAGGCGCACTACCACGGCGTCGAGCCGGAGCAGTGGCTCGCCGAGTTTCCGCTCGAGCACGTGGTCGAGCTGCACGTCGCGGGGGTGGCGGACGATCCCGATCTCCGGGGCCCGTGGATCGCGCCGGCTGAGCCCTCGGACGATATGCTCGAGTTCGCGGCGCACGCGGTGAGCCGTTGCCCACGGATCAAAGCGGTCACATTCGACGCCTTCTCGCCGTCGCTCACGGCCGACGTACTGTTCCGGAGCGTGGAGCGGATGCGGGGTGCGCTGTGAGGGCGGTCGCGTTCGCGCTGCTCGCCCTCGTGCCGGCGGACGTGGTGATCCCCGCTGGCACCCACGTGCCGATCCGGTTCGTGCAGCGGGTCACGAGCGGCCGGGATACGGTCGGCACGGCCGTGCTGGTGCAGACGATGGGCGCGCTCGTGAGCGACTCCTGCGTGGTCGTCCCCCCCTACCTCCGAGCGAAGGGGCATGTCGTCGTGTCGAAGGGAGGCGGCCGGTTCGGGCGGCACGGCAAGCTCGGATTGCGGTTCGATTCGCTCGAGGTGCGACGCGGACGTTGGGTGGCGATCGCGGGGCTGTTGGACACGCTCGAATACACCAAGCCCGTCTTCCTCACCGACTCGGGGCTGGTGACGAGCGGAAAGACATCGGTCGTGGGGGTCGGCAAGAAGCTTGTGCCGGCCGGAGTCGCCGCCGCTGCTGACATCGCCGCGGTTCCTGTAGCCTTACTGGGCGGTTATTCGCTGATGCACCGCGGCCCGCCCGTACGGATCCTCGCCGGGGAGATCGGGGACCTGCGCCTCACCGAGCCCCTCACGGTGCCCAACATGAACCGGTGCGAGCCCGTGGCGGCGCAGGGCGAGCTGGTCGACCCCCCCGCACTGCCGAAATTCCTGCCGCGCTCCGAGAACCGCACCGGAACGGTGCTCGGCGACCCGTTCAACGTGCTGCTGCTCGGCACCGAGGCGGCGATCGACAGCGCGTTCCGCAGCGTCGGCTGGATCCCGGCGCAAAAGCGTTCAATCGGGACGGTCACGAGAGAAATCACGGCGGCGATCGCGAGCCGGCCGGCCATGAATGCCCCGGTGAGCACGCAGTACTTCGAGGGAAGGCCGCAGGACCTGGCATACGAGCTGCCGGGCCCGAACGTGCGCATCCGTCATCACATCCGCATCTGGCTGCTCGACACGCTCGCCCAGGTTTGGGTCGGCGCCGCCAACAAGGACGTGGGCGTGATCTTCAAACCGTGGGAGCCGCAGGCCACGCACCGCATCGAGGCGCACATCGACCACGAGCGAGACTTGATCGTCCACGACCTTGAGGCAAGCGGGTGCGCCGACCTGATGGATTATCTCACCCTGCCGGGCGCCATCACGGCGGCGCGCAACGTATCGGGGCAGAAGGTCATTTCCGACGGCCGCACCGCCGTGGTGCGGCTGCGGTCGTGCGCCGCGCCGGCCGCTCTCGCGGCGCCGTGACCGCTGTGCCGGGCGACCGTGCCCTGCAGGACGACGTGATCCGCGCTCTCGCCGACGCGCCGTACCGCGCGTCGCCCGAATGGCGGAGCCGGGCGCTCGCCGATCCCGACCGCGTGGAGCGCTACGCGCGGTTTCTGGCCCGTCACTTCTACTTCGAGCGGATCGTTCACTTCTTCAAGTACTCGCGTGCCCTCGCCCGGGTGACGGGCCGGCGGCCGGAGGCCGTCCTGACCACGTCCGCGTTTGACGCGCTGCTCCCCGCCCTCGTCCTCGGTAGCCGGGAGACGGCGGTCGCCGTCGCCGATCTCGTGGTGCGCCACGTCGCCGCGACGGGCGCCGCGATTCCATTCCTCTCCGATCTGCTGCGCTACGAGGAAGCGATGATGGTGGTCGAGGCGGGGCCGCGGGTGTGGCGGGATGCCACGCCCGTGGGGGTGGCGGACAGCCGGGCGCCGTCCCGTCCCGAGACGGTCGCGGGCACGGTCCTGTTGGAGCTCGCGTTCGACCTCCCCGCCGTTCTCCCCAGGCTGCTCGAGCCGTGGACCGATGTGCCCCCCGCGCCGAAGCGGCCGACCAGACTGCTCGTCGCCCGCTCGCCGCACGGACGCGTGGCCGTGGCGACGAGCGACGCGGGCGTGGCCGCCGTGGTGCAGCTCGCGGACGGCAAGCGCACGCTCGAGGAGCTCGCCCAGGGCGCGCGGCTCGAAGTCGGGACGCTCCAGCAGACGCTCCAGAGTCTCGTGAACCTGGGCGCCGTGCGGTTCTCCACGGGCAGCTGACGTGGACGTGCAGATCTTCGGCATCCGGAAGAGCGCCGCCACCCGCGCCGCGCTGCGGTTCTTCGCCGAGCGCGGCATCAAGACGCATTTCGTGGACCTGACCGAGCGCGCCGCCTCGCTCGGCGAGCTGCGGCGTTTCGCGCAGAAGTTCGGGGTGCTGGCCTTGATCGACCGGGACGCGAAGCGGTTCGGCGAGCTGGGCCTCAAATCGGCGCTCTTGTCCGAGGAGCGGTGGCTCGAGAAGCTGAGCCTCGAGCCGCTGCTGCTGCGGCTGCCCCTGGTCCGCCATCAGCAGCAGCTGACGGTCGGCGCGGCCGAGGCGACGTGGCGGGGCTGGGTCGCCGAGACCCGGGCGTCTGGGTAGTTTGACGAACCGTCATTTCCAACTACGGAGTCCCCCGTGACCACCAAGTACGAAAGCGCCGATCTGTTGCTCAAGCTGTACGACCTGCGCCGCGAGCCGGTGCTGCGGAAGGCGCGCGCCTGGTTCCGCGAGCAATTCGCCCCCACGAGCGCGTCGGAGATCCTCGCGGTCTACCGCGGCAAGGCCAGCGCGCCGTATCGCATGGTGACGACCTACTGGAGCATGGCCGCGGCGTTCGTGCTCCACGGCGCGATCGACGAGCAGATGTTCGCCGACACGAACGGCGAGCACCTCATGGTGTACGCGAAGCTGCAGCCGTTCCTCGCCGAGCTGCGCACCCTGCTGAACAACCCCGGCTACCTCGACAAGCTGGAGCAGGTGATCCTGCGCATGCCCGACGCGCAAACTCGGCTCGCGCGATTCCGCCGTCCCGCGCCGCCCGCCAAGCCGACGCCGAAGCGCCCGCGGAGGGCGGCGTGACCGCCGCCGTCACCCGCCCCGACGCCTCCGAGTACGCGCCTTATTACGGCGCGTACGTCGGCAAGGTACCCGAGGGTGACCTCCTCCATATCCTCGAACATCAGCACCGCGACACGCAAGCGCTGCTGAGCGGACTCTCGGAGGCCAAAGCGTTGCACCGGTACGCGCCGGGCAAGTGGAGCGTCAAGGAGGTGGTTGGACACCTGACGGACGCCGAGCGGGTGTTCGGCTATCGCGCGCTGCGCTTCGCCCGGGGCGACGCGAAGCCGCTCCAGTGATTCGACGAGAACGCCTGGGTGCCGGCTGGCAAGTTCGACGCCCGGCCGCTCGCGGACCTCGCCGCCGAGTTCGCCGCCGTACGGCGGGCGACGATCGCCTTGTTCAAGAGCCTCGACGCCGCCGCGCTCGAGCGCCGCGGGGTCGCGAGCGACAACGCGGTCAGCGTGCGCGCGCTCGCCTACATCATCGCCGGCCACGAGCGCCACCACGTGAGCATCCTGCACGAGCGCTACGGCGTATGAGTCCCGCCCTGTTCCTACTGCTCGCCGCGGCGGCGCAGGGAGACACCGGCAGCTTCGTCCTCGCCAACTACCGCTTCGCGAGCGGCGAGACACTGCCCGAGCTGCGGCTCCATTACCGGACCCTCGGCCACCCCCGGCGCGACGCCGCCGGCATGGTGCGCAACGCCGTCCTGGTCCTGCACGGGACGGGCGGCTCGGGTGGACAATTCCTGTCACCGCTGTTCGCGGGCGAGCTGTACGGCACCGGACAGCCGCTCGATACGGCCACGCATTACGTCGTTCTCCCCGACAACATCGGCCACGGCCGCTCCTCCAAGCCGAGCGACGGGCTGCGCGCGCGGTTTCCGCACTACGCTTACGAGGACATGGTGGCGGCGCAGTACCGGCTCGTCACCGAAGGGCTGCATGTGAACCACCTGCTCCTCGTGATGGGCACCTCGATGGGGTGCATGCACAGTTGGCTGTGGGGTGAGTGGCATCCCGATTTCATGGACGGGCTGGTACCGCTCGCCTGCATTCCGACCCAGATCGCCGGGCGGAATCGGATGTGGCGCCGGATGATCATCGACGACATCACGACCGACCCGGACTGGAAGAACGGTGACTACTCCACTCAACCCCGTGGGCTGCGCGCCGCGCTGCAGCTGTTGTTCATCGCGGGGAGCGCACCGCTCGTGCAGCAGCGCCTCGGGCCGACGCGCGACTCAGCCGACGCCTACATCTCCAGCTGGCTCGACGCTCGTTTCGCCGCTACCGACGCCAACGACCTGCTCTATCAGGTAGCCGCCTCGCGCGACTACGATCCCAGCGGCGCCCTCGAGCGCATCACGGCCCCCGTGCTCGCCATCAACTCGGCCGACGACTTCATCAATCCGCCCGAGCTGGGGCTGATGGAGCGGCTGACCCAGAGGGTGAAGCACGCTCGTTACGTGCTGATTCCCACGAGCGAGCGCACGCGCGGGCACGGCACGCATACCGCGGCCGCCGTATGGAAGGAGTACCTCGCGCCGTTCCTCGCGGCGCTGGAGCGGCCCGCCGCCCGATGAGGGTCACCGTGGGGCAACGGGCGCGGCGCAGCCTCACGCTCAGCGCCGACCACGTGAACACGTTCGCGCAGCTCACCGGGGACTACAATCCGCTGCACTTCGACGCGGCGTTCGCCGCCCGGACCAAGTTCGGCAAGCTCGTCGTGCAGGGCGGCCTCACCACCGGCCTGCTGCACGCGCTTGTCGCGATGGACCTACCGGGACCGGGGACGGTGTTTCTCAGTCAGAACTGGAAGTTCACCGCGCCGGTGTACATCGGCGACACGGTCACAGCGGAAGCGGAGGTCGTGAGCGTCCACGAGTCGAAGCCGGTATGTCAGCTGAAGATCAACGTGACGCGGCAGACTGGAGAGACGGTGCTGGAGGGTGAGGCGTGGTGCTACACGCTCGCGCCTAGCGATACCCGGCAGCCTGCAGGCTGAACAGCTCCGCATACAGCCCGCCGCGCGCGAGCAGCTGTTCGTGCGTCCCCTGGTCGACCAGCTCTCCGCCCTGCAGCACCAGGATCCGATCGGCCATCCGGACCGTCGAGAAGCGGTGCGAAATCAGCACCGCCATCCGCCCCTTGGTGAGCTCCGCGAACCGCAGGAACACCTCGTACTCGGCGCGCGCGTCGAGCGACGCCGTCGGCTCGTCGAGGATCAACACCTGGGCGTCGCGCATGTACGCGCGCCCCAGCGCGACCTTCTGCCACTCGCCACCCGACAGCTCGACGCCGCCATCGAACCGCCGGCCCAGCATCTGGTCGTAGCCCTTCGTGAGGCGGGAGGCGACGGAATCGGCCAGGCTGCGGCGGGCCGCCTCGCGCACCCGCGCCTCGTCGTCCAGCGCTTCGACCTGGCTCACCCCGATATTCTCCTTGAGGATGAAGTCGTAGCGCACGAAATCCTGGAAAATGACGCCGATATTCTTGCGCAGGCTGGTCAGATCGTAGTCGCGCAGGTCCACGCCGTCGAGCAGGATCCGGCCCTCGTCGGGGTCGTACAGCCGCGCCAGCAGCTTCACGAGCGTCGTCTTCCCCGCTCCGTTTTCTCCCACCAGCGCGATGCGCTCTTCGGGCTCGAACGTGAACGTGAGGTGCCGCACGGCCCAGCGGTCCGATCCCGGATACCGGAACCCCACATCCTGGAACTCGAAGCCCCGGCGGATCGGCACCGGCACGGGGCGCGCCCCGGGCCGCGAGGTGACGCGGGGCTGCACGTCGAAGAAGCTGAACAGGTCGGAGAGATACAGGCTCTGCTCGAACACCTGTGAAAGCGACAGCAGGATCCGCTGAATCAGGTCCCGGCTCTGGCGGAACGACCCCGCGAGAAACGTCAGCGCCCCGATGCTGAACCGGCCCAGCACGGTGAGGTAGATCGTCACCGCGTAGGCGCCGTAGTAGCCGAGCGTGCCGATGGTGACGAACACGGTGGACACCACGTTGCGCTTGATCGCGAGACGCTTGTTCGCGTCGTAGAACTCGTCCGACAGCTTCGCGTACCGGCTCACGAGGAAGTCCGACAGGTTGAAGAGCTTCACCTCCTTGGCCATCTCGTCCGACGCCCCCGCGTAGCGCAGGTAGTCGAGCAACCGCCGCTCGGGGGTCCACTGGAACAGCAGCGAATAGCCGAGCGCCGCGTAGTGCGTCTCACCCAGGAACGACGGCACTACAGCGACGGCGAGCAGCAGCAACAGCCACGGCAGCTGCACCAGCAGCACGGCCGCGAGCGACGCGAGCGTCACGAGGTCCTGCGCCGTCGAGAGCAGCAGCGCGACCAGGCCGATCCGCCCCACCGTCTGACGGCGCGCGCGCTCGAGGTGATCGTACGTCTCCGCATCCTCGTACTGCGCCAGATCGAGGGTGGCGGCGTGCTCCATCAGCCGCACGCTGATCCGGTTCGAGAACAGGTCGCCGAGCAGGCTCTCCAACAGCGACGACAGGCGGGCCAGCCCTTCACCACCGACCGCGATGCCGAGCTCGAGCCCCACCAGGCCGCCGAGCGACCACCAGTCCGCTGTACCGCCGCTCGACCGTACCTGCGCGGCCGCGATCACACCGTCGATGATCAATTTCCCGATCCACAGCACGGCGAGCGGGATGAAGGAGCGCACGGCCCGTAGCGCGAGGATCGCAACGGTGTAGCCGCGATGGGTCTGGTAGACCAGCTTCAGCAGGGGGGGGACGTACTTCAGGGCCTGAAGCCGCTCCGACCAGGGCGGCGGCTTGCCGTCGGGCCCGGAGAGCGGGCTCCTGGCGCTCGGGAGGATGCCGTGCGATACGAAACGACGTGGAGCGGTCAAGAGCTTAACGTCCCGGTGGAGCGGTTCGTCAATATAACCGCATGAAAACCCTCCTCGTTTCGTCTCTCGTGGCACTCGCGCAGGCCCTGCCCGCGCAGCACCCTGCGCTCACGGCGCGCGACTCCGCCTTCCACGCCCTGAACCGCCTTGCCTACGGGCCCCGGCCCGACGAGGTCGACCGCGTCGCCGCCCTCGGCGTGACGACCTGGATCGAGCGCCAGCTCTCCCCCGAGCGGATTGCCGACGACCGCCTCGCCCGCGTTGAGCGGGACTTCGAGATCCTCGGGTACGATCGCCGCGATCTCGCCGCGATGTACGCCGCGGCACGGCGTGAACGGCGGCGCGAGAAGCGCGGCGGCGAGGCCGACACCGTGGCGGCCAGCCATCCCGCCGGACCGCTCGTGCAGCGCGGCAGGCGCCTCACGGGCGAGTTCGCGGACCTCGCCGTGGTCCGGGCCGTGCTCTCGGAGCGCCAGTTGTACGAAGTGATGGTCGACTTCTGGACCAACCACTTCAACGTGTACGTCGCCAAGGGAGCGGACCGCTTTCTCGCACCCGATTACATCGAGCACACCATCCGCCCCCACGCGATGGGCAGGTTCGCGGATCTCCTGATCGCGACCGCGCAGAGCCCGGCGATGGTCTTCTACCTCGACAACTGGCGCAGCACGGCCCAGGGGCGGAACGAGAACTACGCCCGCGAGCTGCTCGAGCTGCACACCCTAGGCGTGGACGGCGGCTACACACAGCAGGACGTCATCGAAGTCGCCCGCATCCTCACCGGCTGGAGCATCCAGCCGCCGCGCCGGGGCGCGGCTTTCGAGTTCCACGCCGGAGCGCACGACCGGGGCGAAAAGCAGGTGCTCGGGGTCGGGTTCCCGGGCGGTCACGGCATGGATGAGGGTATTGGCCTCCTCAAGCTGCTCGCGAGCCACCCGGCCACCATGCATCACGTCAGCCAGGAGCTGTGCCGGCGCTTCGTGAGCGACGATGCGCCCGACGGCTGTGTGGACGACGCGGTCGCCGCGTGGAAGCGCTCCGATGGCGACGTCCGTGAGGTGTTGCGCGCCATTTTCCGCGGGCCCGACTTCTGGGCGGCGCGGAACGTTCGAGCCAAGGTCAAGACCCCGCTCGAGTTCGTCGTGAGCGCCGCACGCGCCGTCGCCGGCCAACCGGACACTTCCCCCCGGCTGGCCCAGGTCGTGGCGCGCCTCGGCGAGCCGCTGTACCGCCACGTCGCCCCCGACGGATATCCCGAGCGGGAGGACGCTTGGGTGAACAGCGGAGCCCTGCTCGACCGCATGAACGCCGCCGTGGCCCTCGCGGCGGGGCGCCTGCCCGGCATCACCATCAGCCTCGACTCGGTCACCGCGGCCTCCGAGCCCGAGGCATTGATCGACGCGGTCGACGCCACGATCTTGGGCGGGGCGATGTCGGCCAACACCAGAGCCGTCATCGAGCGCCAGATGTCGGACGTGAGCGATCCCTGGCAGGCGCGCGCGCGCGCCGTGGGACTCGCCATCGGCGGACCGGAGTTTCAGAGACAATGACGATCTCGAGACGAGTGTTTGTGAAATCGGGTGGGCTCGCGCTGTTCAGCTTCGGCCTGGACCCGTTGTTCCTCGCGCGTGCCGCCTTTGCCGTCCGCCAGTCCGCCGGTCCGCCCGACCGCCGCATTCTGGTGTGTCTCTTCCAGCGCGGCGCCGTGGACGGACTGAACATGATCGTGCCGCACGGCGACCCGATCTATTACCGCGAGCGGCCCCGCATCGCCGTGCCCCGGCAGGACGTCATCGACCTGGACGGCTACTTCGGCCTGCACCCGCGGCTCGCCGCGCTCAGGGCCATGTGGGACGAGAAGATCCTCGCCGTCGTGCACGCCGTCGGCTCGCCCGACGCGACCCGCAGTCACTTCGACGCCCAGGACTACATGGAGTCGGGCACACCGGGGGTGAAGGCGACGCCGGACGGCTGGCTCAACCGCTACTGCCAGCACCACCGCGAGCACGCCGACACGCCGTTTCGCGCCGTCGCGTTCGGCCCCGAGCTGCCCCGCATTCTCGCGGGCTCGGCGCCGAGTCTGGCGATCGACGATCTGCAGGCGTTCGGCCTGCGGGTACCGCAGCCGGGCGTGCGCGACCGGCTCACCCAGGCGTTCGAGGAGCTGTACGCCGGCTCGGCGACGGGGCTGCTTTCGACATCGTCGCGCGAGGCGTTCGAGGCGGTGCGGGCGTTGCGGCGCGCCGACCCGACACGCTACCGGCCCGCCGCCGGAGCCGACTATCCGCGCGGACGGCTCGGCAAGGCCCTGCTCGAGATCGCGCAGCTGATCAAGGCCGACCTGGGCCTGCAGGTGGCGTTCGCGGACGTTACCGGGTGGGACACACACGTGAACCAGGGAGCGAGCGAGGGTCAGCTCGCCACGCGGCTTGGCGAGCTCGCACAGGCCCTCACGGCGTTCACTCGGGACCTGGGCGAGCGGATGCGCGACGTCGTGGTGCTCACGATGTCCGAGTTCGGCCGTACCGTGCGGGAGAACGGCAACTCCGGCACCGACCACGGGCACGCGACGGCAATGCTCGCGCTGGGCGGCACCGTGAACGGCGGCCGGGTGCTGGGGAAGTGGCCCGGGCTCGATCCGGCGCAACGTTTCGAGGGCCGGGACGTGGCGGTCACCACCGACTTCCGCGATCTGTTCGCGGAGCTCCTGGCCCGGCACTTGGGCGCGCAGGATCTCTCGGCCGTCTTCCCCCAGTTCGCCGCCGACCCAACCCGCTTTCCGGGCGCGATCCGGGCGTAAGCCCGCGACCGGGGATTACTCCGCCGGCACGATCGCCAGCTCCAGTTTGTCGGCGCGGCGGAGCACGGTGATGGTGGTCCTGGCGCCGATGCGCTCCGTGACGAGCAGCCGGTGCAGATCGTCGATGCCGGTCACGGCCTTGCCGTCGAAGCCCACGACGATGTCGCCGGCCTCGATGCCCGCGCGCTCCGCCGGGCTTCCCGCCTCCACGCCGGTCACGAGCACCCCGTTCTTCCCGTCGAGGCCGTGCGCGCGCCGCGCGAGGCGCATCAGCGGGACGTTCTGTCCCGCCACCCCGATCCGGCCGCGGCGGATCTTGCCGTGGCGGATCAGCTGCCCCGCCACGAACTTCGCCGTATTGCTGCCGACCGCGAAGCAGATCCCCTGCGCCGGGAGGATGACCGCTGTATTGACCCCGACCACGCGACCGGCCGAGTCCACGAGCGGCCCCCCCGAGTTGCCCGGATTGAGCGCGGCGTCCGTCTGAATCACGTCGTCGATCAGCCGGCCGGTGACGGAGCGGAACGAGCGGCCGAGCGCGCTCACCACGCCCGCCGTCACCGTGCTCTCGAACCCCAGCGGGTTGCCGATCGCCACCACCAGCTGGCCGACGCGCAGGCGCCCGGAGTCGCCCAACGCGGCGACGGCGGCGCTGTAAGGCTCCGTACGCACGACGGCGAGATCGGTATCCGGATCGTCGCCCACGAGCTCGGCGCGCAGCCGATTCCCGTCGGCGAAGGTGGCGTCGATGCGGGTCGCGTCGTGGACGACGTGGCTGTTCGTGAGAATGAAACCGTCCGGCGTGAAGATGAAGCCCGAGCCGTGCCCGGGAACCTCCCGCTCTGCACGGCCCCGCCGCGCCACACGGTGCCGCACCTCGACGCTCACGACGGCGGGGCCGACCCGGTCCGCAGCCCCGGTAACGGCACGGGAATAGGCGTCGAGGACGTCGTCGTCGGACAACAGAACGAGCTCCTGGTTCATCGCTTCCTCCTCGTCTCGTCTACAACGCCGCGCGGTTCCCGGGCGGCACCAACCCGGTCTGGTGCCGTATATTTGCTCCATTATGAACCTAGCCGGCTCGCTCGCCGTGGTGACGGGCGCGACCGAGGGAATCGGGCGTGCCACGGCGTTCGCGCTGGGGCGGGCCGGAGCGCGCCTCGCGATCTGCGCACGCACGGCGGCCAACGTGCACGCGACGCTCACGGCCCTCGAGGCCGCGGGGGTCGACGCCGTCGGGATGCCGTGCGACGTCTCGGACCCTGCGTGCGTGAGCGCGTTCGCGGCTTTCGTGCGCCGCGAGCGCGGTCATCCGGGAGTGCTCGTGAACAACGCCGGGATCGGTCGCTTCAAGCCGCTGCGCGAGCTCTCGCTCGAGGACTGGGACGACACGATGGCCGTGAACGTGCGCTCGCTGTACCTTGTCACGCGCGCATTCCTCGAGGGCTTGGAGAGCGCGGGCGGCACCATCGTGAACATCGCTTCGCTCGCGGGAAAGAACGGCGTCGAGGGCGGAACTGCGTACTGCGCGTCCAAGCACGCCGTGCTCGGCTTCTCGAAGAGCCTGATGCTCGAGGTGCGCAAGCGCGGCGTGCGCGTCGTGGCGATCTGCCCGGGCTCGGTCGCCACCCCCTTCATGGACAAGCAGGACCGCATGCATCGGAACCGCGACCGCGCGCTCACGGCGGAGGATGTCGCACACGCGGTTTTGGCGGCGGTCACGGCGTCCGACGGCGCGATGATCAGCGAAATCGACATCCGGCCCACGAACCCTTCGTGACGTAGCCTCGAGGCATGCTCGATCCGATCCGCCGGCTCCTCACCGAAGCCGGCAAAGCCAAGCAGACACGGGCGTTCTGGCAGGCCGCCACCGACATTCTGAGCGAGTGGGCCGGCGGGGCGCGCGTGGAGCTGACGTACAAGGGCCTGGCCGAGACCGGCAGCGTCGCAGCGGGCGACGGCGGGAAGGACGGCGAGCCGTTTCTCACGGACTACCACGACGCCGACGGCCGCCACGTGAGCGCGCGCTTCCAGGGACTGCCGGAGGGCTTTCCGGGAGACGCGCTGCGCTCGACCATCGAGATCGCGAACCACCTCGCGGTGATGGTGGCGCGGCGCGTCGGCCTCGAGCGCGAGCGCCGGCTCGGCGCGTTCCTGGTCGAGCTGTCGCGCTGGCTGCTGGCGGCCCCGGAGCGCGAGCTACTGCTACGCTATACGCTGCAGAGCGTCACGAGCCTGGTGGAAGCGCAGGGCGCGTACGTGGCGCTGCGCGGCGACGACCCCGACACGCTGCGCGTCGCGGCGACGGTAGGGCAATGCGTGGAGCTCGACGGCGCCCAGATCGCCATGGACGCGAGCGCCACCGGCCGCGTGGTCCGAACCGGCGAGCCGTTTCTCACCGACCATATCCTGAGCGAGGCGGACGCCCAGCAGTCCCTCTCGCCATCGGGGGCCGCCCGGGCGGCGATGATCGCGCCGCTGCGCACGTCCAGCGGCGTCGCCGGGGCAGTGGGCGTGGTGCGCTACCAGCATCCGGGATCCCCCGAGCCGCTTCCCTTCGGATTGATGGAACTACAGTACCTGACGGCGGTGGCCGCCTACATCGCGGGCGGGCTGGAGTTGTCGGAGGCCGTCAGCGGCGCGCGGGCGGCCGCCGAGCGGGCTCACGCCATGGTGGACGGCAGCCCGCTGCCGATGGCGCTCGTGGACCGCGACGGTCGCGTGCAGCAGCTGAACCAGGCGGGCTGCCGGCTGCTCGGCATTCCCGCGGAATCGCAGGCGCTCGGCATGCACCTCGAGGCGTTAGGCCTCTCGCCGAGCGAGATCTCGCTGCACCTGGTGCTGGCCCGGCCGCGCGACGGCCAGCCGTGGCACGGGCGCGTGCTGGTCACCCAGCCCTCGGGCGACCGCCGCATCTGTGACTGTACCGTGACCGGCCTGTCGGGCGTGGGACCGGACAGCCTGTTGGTCGCCCTGTACGACCGGACCGACGAGTTGCGCGCGCAACGCGAGTTGATCGCCCGCGAGAAGCTCGCCACCGTGGGTGAGATCGCGAGCGGCGTGGCGCACGAAGTGAACAATCCGCTCGCCGCCATCCGCATGGAGGCGGAGCTGTTGGGCCGGGCGAGCCGGGACCCGGACACCAGCACGACCGCCGCGACGATCACGCGCGAAGTGGACCGCGCCGCCCGCATCGTGCGGAGCCTATTGCGGCTCGCGCGCCGTGCCGACACCGCGCCGACGCGCGTGCAGATCAACGATCTGGTGCACGACGTCGCCGAGATCCGCCAGCGCGTGCTGCGCGCTGAGAGCGTCGAGTTCCGCACCCAGCTCGATCAAGCCGCCCCCGCGGTCCTCGGGCTCGGTCAGGAGCTGCAGCAGGTGGTGATCAATCTGGTGACGAACGCCGAGTACGTGGTGCGCGGCCGGCGACCCGCGATCGTGCAGCTCCGCACGCAAGCCCGCGAAGGATGGGTCCGGTTGACGGTGGACGACTCGGGGCCGGGGGTCCCGCGCGACATCCGCGGCCGGGTGTTCGACCCCTTCTTCACGACCAAGAGCCCGGACGAAGGGACTGGTCTGGGCCTCGCGATCTGCCAGCGGGTCGTAACCGAGGTCGGGGGGAAGATCTGGATCGAAGATTCGGAGCTCGGCGGCGCACGGTTCGTCGTGGAGCTGCCCGCCGCGCCGGAGCACGTGGAGACCGCGACGATCGGCTGAACCCCCGCCGCCCTCAGTGCTCCAGGATGTGCGTGCGGTACAGGCCGAGCGCGATCAGGCCGTATCCCCCGAGGCCGACGAGCAGCGCGGTGAGCCGCCAATCGAACCCGAAGCGGGCGGCGCCGACCGCCCCCGCCACGAGCCACACCACGCTCGCCGCAAACCCGAGCAGCACGACTTCCTTGCGCGCCATCAGGATCCCGAACACGTAGCCCCAGCTGAACCCGCACACCGCAAGGAACATCAGGCCGTGCGGGATCTTGACCGGGTCGATCAGATTGAGCCCGCCCGCGAACAGGCAGAACAGGCCGAGCACCGTGTAGCTCGCGAGATGCAGGGCGAGCGGCAGGGGCACGGTCCCCATGCGGTTGAAGGTCATGGTGTTAAAATAGACGCTCGGGGAGGCCATGCAAGCGACACGAACCTATCTCGAACTCGCCACGCCCGGGCAGTTCCAGTCGGCGTTCGGCGACTTTCCCGACGTCGTCGTCGAGCGGGTCGAGCGGCCCACGCCGGAGCTCTACCGCCTGTGCTACCGCACCGTTGGCGAGGCGTACCACTGGCGCGACCGCTGGAACTGGACGGATGAAGAAATCCGCCGGCACCTCGCGCAACCCGAGATCACGCTCCACGTCGCGCGGCGCGGGGCCGCGCTCGCGGGATGGTACGAGCTGCGCCGCGTACCCGAGGACCACTCGGTGGAGATCGCCTACTTCGGGCTCTGCCCCGACGCGATCGGCCGGGGGCTCGGCAAGCACCTACTCTCGTGCGCCGTGCGCGACGCGTGGGCGCTCGGGCCAGCGCGGGTATGGTTGCATACCTGCACGCTCGATCACCCCGCCGCCCTGCCGAACTACGAGAAGCGCGGGTTTGCGCCGTACAAGCGCGAGACGTACGAGGTTACTTTCCCCACGTGACCTTCACGCTTTCGCGGACTCAGAAGCTGATCATCGCCGGCGTGCTCATCGTGCCGCTGGTGGTCTTGGGCCTGTACACGTGGGCGGCCCTCACATGGAGCTACTCGAAGGGGGAGCGGGCGGGCTACGTCCAGAAGTTCTCCAAAAAGGGCTGGATCTGTAAGACGTGGGAGGGGGAGCTCGCGATCGTCTCCATCCCGGGAACGATGTCCGAGAAGTTCTTCTTCACCGTGCGGGACGACTCGGTGGCGGCGCGCGTCAACCAGTCGATGGGCAGGCGCGTAGCGCTCACCTATCACCAGCATCTGGGCATTCCGACGAGCTGCTTCGGAGAGACGGAGTACTTCGTCGCCGACGTCAGGGTCGTAGAATGAGCACGACGAACAGTTACGGTGCCCGCGCCTCCCTCAAGGCCGGCGGCTCCACGTTCGAAATCTTCCGCCTCGACGCGCTCGAGCGACGTGGGTTGCCGATCGCCCGCCTTCCCTACTCGCTCCGCATCCTGCTCGAGAACCTGCTGCGCCGCGAGGATGGCCGGGCCGTGCGGGGCGAAGAGATCGAGCGGCTCGCCCGATGGGACCCCGCGAAGACTCCGGACGACGAGATCGCGTTCATGCCGGCGCGCGTCCTGATGCAGGACTTCACCGGCGTGCCGGCGGTGGTCGACCTCGCCGCCATGCGCGACGCGATGCAGGCCATGGGCGGCGACCCGAAGACAGTCAACCCCCTGCTCCCCGCCGAGCTCGTGATCGACCACTCCGTGATCGTCGACGAGTTCGGCACGCCGACCGCGTTCCAGGTGAACGCCGACCTCGAGTTCCAGCGTAACCGCGAGCGCTACGCCCTGCTGCGCTGGGCCCAGCGGACCTTCCAGGGGTTCCGCGTCGTCCCCCCGGACACCGGGATCGTGCATCAGGTGAACCTCGAGTACCTCGCACGAGTCGTGTTCACGACCGAGGGCTCCGGCCGAGGATCGCCGGCGCAGGCATATCCCGACACGCTCGTCGGCACCGACTCGCACACCACGATGATCAACGGTCTTGGCGTGCTCGGCTGGGGCGTGGGGGGGATCGAGGCCGAGGCCGCCATGCTCGGCCAGCCGGTCTCGATGCTGATCCCGCAGGTGGTGGGCTTCCGGCTCACCGGCAAGCTCGCCGACGGCGCGACCGCGACCGACCTCGTACTCACCGTCACGGAGTTGCTCCGCAAGAAGGGTGTCGTGGGCAAGTTCGTGGAATTCTACGGCCCCGGCGTCGCCACCCTGCCGCTCGCCGACCGCGCGACCATCGGCAACATGGCCCCGGAATACGGCGCCACCGTGGGGATCTTTCCAGTGGACCAGGAGACCCTGCGCTACCTCGAGTTCACCGGTCGCCCCAAACGCCAGGTGGCGGTGGTCGAAGCGTACATGAAGGAGCAGGGCCTGTTCCACTCGACCGGCGCCCCAGAGCCCGTGTACTCGGACACGCTGTCGCTCGACCTCTCGACCGTCGAGCCGAGCCTGGCGGGCCCGCGGCGGCCGCAGGACCGGGTCGCGTTGCGTGACCTGCCCAAGAGCTTCCACCTCGCCCTGCCCGCACTGATGAAGCCGACATCGCCCATCGCTCCGCCCACCGACGTGCGCAACCACTGGGAGGCGGAGGGGGGACAGCCGTTCGGGGGCGGGGCCGCCGTGGCCGCGCCGCCGCGCCCCACCCACGTCGATCTCACCGTCGACGGCGTCGACTGCAAGCTGCACCACGGATCGGTCGTGATCGCCGCGATCACGAGCTGCACCAACACGTCCAATCCGTCGGTGATGATCGCCGCCGGGCTCGTCGCCAAGAAGGCGGTCGAGCGGGGACTCGCGTCCCGGCCCTGGGTCAAGACCAGCCTGGCACCGGGGTCGAAGGTGGTGACCGACTACCTGCGGCAGGCCGGCTTGATGTCCTATCTCGAGCAGCTGCGGTTCCACCTCGTGGGGTACGGCTGCACGACCTGCATCGGCAACTCGGGCCCGCTCCCCGAGGCCGTGTCGGCGGCGGTCACCGAGGGTGAGTTGGTGGTGTGCGCTGTGCTCTCGGGCAACCGTAACTTCGAGGGTCGCATCCAGCAGGAGGTGCGCGCCAACTACCTGGCGTCGCCCCCGCTGGTGGTCGCCTACGCCATCGCAGGCCGCATCGACCTGGACCTGCAGACGCAGCCCCTCGGCACCGGAAAGGACGGCGCACCCGTCTTTCTCAAGGACATCTGGCCGTCCGCCAAGGAAGTCGACGACGCGGTCCGGTCAGCCATCAAGTCGGCGATGTTCAAGAAGGAATACGGCGAGGTGTTCCAAGGCGATGCGCGCTGGAGCGGCCTCCCCGTCCCCGCCGGCGACCGCTTCGCCTGGGAGCCCGACTCGACCTACATCCGCCGGGCGCCGTACTTCGACGGCATGCCCGCGACGCCGGCGCCCATCGCGGACATCCGCGGGGCGCGGGTGCTGTGCCTGCTGGGCGACAGCATCACCACGGACCACATCTCCCCCGCCGGCTCGATCCGCAAGGCCAGCCCCGCGGGCCAGTACCTCGTTGGCCATGGCGTCGCGCCCGTGGACTTCAACTCCTACGGCTCCCGCCGGGGCAACCACGAGGTCATGGTGCGGGGTACCTTCGCCAACGTGCGGCTCAAGAATCTGCTCGTGCCGGGGTCGGAAGGACCGGTGACGCTACATCTCCCCGACGGCGAGCAGCTGACCATCCACGACGCGTCGGTGAAATACCGGGCCGCGGGCGTGCCGCTCATCGTGATCGCGGGGACGGAGTACGGCTCAGGGTCGTCGCGCGACTGGGCCGCCAAGGGCCCGCGGCTCCTGGGTGTGCGCGCGGTGATCGCCCAGAGCTACGAGCGCATCCACCGCTCCAACCTCGTCGGTATGGGGATCCTGCCGCTGCAATTTCTTACCGGCGAGACGCCCGAGAGCCTCGGCCTCGCCGGCAAAGAGCTCTTCCAGATTTCGGGGCTCGGGGCCGTGCTCGCCGAAGGGTTCCCGCGCGGCAAAGAGCTGGTGGTCGAAGCGGCGAAGCCGGATGGCGCGGTCGCCCGATTTCGAGTCACAGTCCGGATCGATACTCCGCAGGAGCTCCAGTACTACCGCCACGGCGGGATTCTCGAATACGTGCTGCGGCAGCTGCTTTCCTCCGCTGCGCCCGCCTAACAGCCGGCTCGGCGCTACGACGCCGAGGCGGGTGCGAAGGACAACGGCTCCAGAACGAGCGTTGGGAAGCACTCCCGCTCACAGTTGAACACGCCGTCCGGAGCGTGCTCACACCGCGTGACGGCGAGCCGGGTGGCGTCGCGGTCAAACCCGATTTCCACCCGCGCCACGGCTCCCGTCGCCGGGCAGAGCACGCGGGCCGGCAGGCTCCGCGTCTTCCCGTTCGCGGGCGGGCTCACGCGAGCGAGCGAGATCGCCACCGCCACGAGCGCGGCGACAGTCGCCGCCACGATGGCCAGCAGCAGCACCAACGTTTCCGTCATGACTCCCCCTTGCGACTCCTCTCCGAGCGTAGCGACCGGTCCGTGAGGGGGGGGTGAAATTCGCATGAAGACCGGACGGACAGCCCCGAGTCAATGGGGGTTCGTGGGCCGCATCATCTGCCGGTGCTCCTGCATCCACGCCTGCATCGAATCCGCCCAGACCTGGACCTTGGAGCGTTGGGCGTCGGTGAGCACGCCCCGAGCCTGGGCCGCCGCCGCAATGACCGCCCAATGGGCCTTCCCCATTGCGGCGTGCGCCGCCTGGAAGTGGAGCTTCAGCGCCGCCGTGTCGGGCGCCGCGCCCGCGGCCTGGTCCATCTCCTTCATGTGAGTCGCCGCGTCCGCCATCGCCCGGTTACGGGCGGTGTCGATGACGCTCCGCAGGGTCGTGAGGCGCGCCACCTGGTCGGCGCTCAGGCCGAGCGCGTCCTTGCGGGCGAGCAGGTGTTGCGGCGTGTACAGCATCATCCTCATCATGGCCGGCCCCATCTCGCGCATCATGGGGCCTTCCATGTCGGACATGTGACCGCGGCCCATACCGCCCGGCTGTTGCCCGGCGAGCGGCGCGGCTGCGAAGACGAACACTGCCAAGAGTGACCTGCAGTTCATCGGACGCCTCCCCTTCGGCTGTCTCGGGAATAACCCCAAAAAAACCGCGGCCCCCGAATCTACTGTCGATCCGGGGGCCAGAGGACATCTTTTCCGACTCGTCACTTCCGCCGGGGCCGTTTCCGGTCGGGCGGCGTCCGCTCTTCGGGTACCTATCCGCCATCGGGTTTCTCGTCCTTGCACCGTGCGGTGCCGGTGGACTGCGGCCGATGGCTCGAAGCGAACCGACAGGTCGGGCGGCGCTCCTAGCGCCGGCCCCTCCTCAAGGGCTGTCCCGCACCGGCCACCCGTACCGAGTGACCGTGCGACAACGTATGCCCGGGGACATGAGGCGGCCGTGAAAGGCCGATGAAACTTCCCCCCGCGGAGCGTTGGCGCCACGGGGGGTCGACACCCACCGCCGGCCCGACCTACTTCAGGGCCTTCGCGGGGGTGACCTCCACCTTGATGAGATGGGGCTTCGCCGCCTCGAGCTTCGGCAGCGTGACAGTCAGCACCCCGTTGTCATAGGCCGCCTTGATCTTCTCGGGCTCGACGGTGGCCGGCAGCGTGAAGGTCCGCTCGAACGAGCCGTAACTGCGCTCGTAACGGTGCACCTTCTCGGCCTTCTCCTCCGCCACCTGCTCCTTCGTTCCCGTGATGGTCAGCAGGTTGCCCTCGACCGAGATCTTCACCTCCTCGGGCTTCACGCCCGGGAGCTCGGCAACGATCCGGATCTTGTCGTTCTCCTCGAAAATGTCCACGACGGGCACCCACGCGGCCGCCGTCGGCACCTCTGCCGGCAGCCAGTCGAACGTGCGGAACGGCTCGTTGAACATGCGACCCATGCGACGCTCGAGCTGATACAGGAGATCCAGCATCGGATCCCGCACAGGCTTCGTGACTCCGAACATATGGCTCACCTCCCTTTGGTACCAGAAGGTTAGCACTGGAGCCATGAGCCGCGGTTGAAGGCCGCCTGAGAGTTTCGAGCGGATTCGCTTCCACGGCTCTTTCATCGGGTCTTATGGTTCGCTTCACCGCCTCCGGGGTTAATAGGGGCGAGCAATGACATCCTTCAGGAGGCACCCAATGAGACTCGCAACCACACTCGCGGCGCTCCTTTTCGCCGTGCCGGCGCTCGCAGCCGCGCAGCAGCCCGGCCAGCAGCCGATGACGCAGC
>JAEHDT010000219.1 GCA_016880225.1 Gemmatimonadota bacterium
GCGCCACCAACGAAGCCCTCACGGCGATCGAAGGTCTCCTTCACTCCGAACTCGCATACCGGGGCGAGTCTGCGGCCAACATTCCGGCAAAGCACCTTCCAATCACAGCAGGGAGAACCGATTAGCGCCGCGCAGCGGATGACCAATCCGGTGCTCCGGCCACCCTCCGGTTCGCGTTGAGTGCCCTCTCCCAAGCGGGTGTACAGCATCCTTGCAGCGAGCTTTGGGCTTCGCGGAGATCTACGCACGGTGCGCCGGGAAGCTGCTGGACTATCTGAACTCGCATGCGGTGCTCGGAGTCGAGTTCCCTTAGGGCGGGACGGGCGGAAATGCGGCACTGACGCTTGGCCCTCTGGCCGCCCCTGACCCTGGCGTCTATGATGGAGTTATCCCAACACTTTGAGTCACGGCGTGACCGATCTCCAAGCCCGCCTGCAGACTGCCCTTGGCGAGGCCTACCGCATCGACAAGGAGTTGGGCGGTGGCGGGATGAGCCGCGTGTTCCTGGCCGAAGAGCGGGAACTCGAGCGGCAGGTCGTGGTGAAAGTGCTGCCCCCGGACATGGCGGCCGGCGTGAACGCCGAGCGCTTCCGCCGCGAGATCCAGCTTGCCGCGTCGCTGCAGCATCCGCACATCGTCCCGCTCCTTGCCGCCGGCCATGCGGAGGGTCTCGTGTACTACACGATGCCTCTGATCGACGGCGAATCGCTCCGCGCGAAGCTCGCCCGCGAGGGCGAGCTACCGATTCCGGAGACCGTCCGTTTGTTGCGGGACGTGGCCGACGCCCTCGCCTACGCGCACGGGCACGGCGTCGCGCACCGCGACATCAAGCCCGACAACGTGCTAGTCGCGAACCACCATGCGGTGGTGACCGATTTCGGCGTGGCGAAGGCCCTGAGCGAGTCCACGGGCCGGTCGTCAATCACCTCGGCCGGCGTGGCCTTGGGCACGCCCGCTTACATGGCGCCAGAACAGGCGGCGGCGGATCCCCACACCGACCACCGCTGTGACGTGTACGCCGCGGGCGCGCTCGGCTACGAGATGCTGACGGGCCGACCACCCTTCACCGGGGCCACGCCCCAGCACGTGCTGGCCGCGCAGGTGACGGAGGCACCGGAGCCGGTGACGAAGCGGCGAGCCGCGGTACCTCCGGCGCTCGCGGCCCTCGTGATGCGGTGTCTCGAGAAGTCGCCCGCCGACCGCTGGCAGAGCGCGGCGGAGTTGCTGCACCAGCTCGAGGCGATGGCGACGCCGAGCGGCGGAATTACGCCTGCGGGGGCCCATCCGGTCGCCACGGTCGCGCGCGTCCCTCGATGGCTCAAATGGGCGCTCGGCACGGCCGGCCTCGCGGTCGTCGTCGCCGGTACCGTCGTCCTCACCGGTCCTGAGCCCGAGGTCCTGACGCTCGGCAAGGTCACTCAGCTCACCTTCGAGCCGGGGCTCGAGATTGAGCCTGCGATGTCCCCCGACGGGAAGTTCGTCGCATACGCCGCGGGCCCGCTGTCCACTACGCGGATTTACGCGCGCCAGCCAGGCGGCCGGCCCGTGGCACTCATCGCGGACTCGGGCCCGCCCCAGCGGCGCCCGCTGTGGTCGCCCGACGGCACGCGCATCCTGTTCGAGACGAACGCAGACCTCTTCGTCATGCCCGCCTTCGGTGGGACGCCTCGCCTGATGGCGAGCGGGGCGTGCTGCGCTGCGTGGTCCCCGGACGGCCGGCAAGTCGCCTACGTGCGGTCGCCCCGGCGATTCGGCATGGTTGAACGGCCCGAGTCGATCTACGTGACGCCCCCAGATGGCGGGCCCTCCCGCTTCGTCGGAGTGGTCTTCGACCCGCACTCGCTCACCTGGTCGCCCGACGGGCGGTGGCTCGCGCTCGTCTCGGGAAACGACCCATTCGCGGTGGGCACACCGCAGTTCGGGAACAAGGGGCCAAGCGCCGTCGTGGTAATTCCGGCTACTGGCGGGGCGCTCGTCCCGGTCACCGACAATGCAGCGCTGAACGTGAGCCCAGCATGGACCCCGGACGGTCGCCGCCTGCTCTTCGTCTCCGACCGCGAGGGCGCGCGCGACGTGTACGCGGTCCGCCTCGCGGGCTCCGGTAAGCCAGAGGGCAAGCCCTCGCGGGTCACGACGGGACTGAACGCGCACTCGATTAGCCTGGCTGCCGACGGGAGGCGGCTGGCGTACTCGGTCTATACCTCGCACGCGAACGTGTGGTCCATCCCGATCCCCACCGACGGGCCGGTCTCCGTGGACCGCGCCACCCAGGTAAGCACAGGGAACCAGACTGTGGAGCAGATGGCGCTCTCGCCGGACGGGCGGTGGCTCTACTTCGATTCCGATCGCTCTGGGAACGCGGACATCTACCGGATACCGCTGGGCGGCGGGGAGCCGGAGCAGCTCACCACGAATCCTGTCAATGACTTCAACCCCGCAGTCTCTCCCGACGGCCGCTGGGTGGCGTTTCATGCGCTGCGCTTCGGCACCCGAGATATCTTCGTGATGCCGGCCGAGGGCGGCGAGGCGCAGCGGGTCACGGATGATCCGGGGGAGGAGCGGGCTCCGAACTGGTCGCCAGACGGGCGGTCCTTGTCGTACTTCCTCAGCGGAACCGGCGCGCGCGACGGGCTGTACGTCATCTCGAAGGATCGGAGCGGGCGATGGGGACCGCCCCGGCAGGTGTGGAATCACCCGGTTGTGGGTCCCTGGTCTCCGGACGGACGAACTCTCGTCAGTGCCTGGACCGACGGCATCTGGCTCGTCCCGGCCGCGGGGGGCGCGCCTCGGCGGGCAACTGAGCTTCCCGAGACCGTCAGCGGGTCGGAGCCACCGAACGCGTACTGGTCACGAGACGGCCGGACGATCTACTTCAAGGCAAGCGACGGCGAGGGCCGGGCGTCGATCTGGGCGCTCGCCGCTACGGGCGGCCGCC
>JAEHDT010000220.1 GCA_016880225.1 Gemmatimonadota bacterium
CTTCGTCCAGCACAAACTGGGGATGGACGTTCCGGGAGGCGAGGAGATCGGCGATGTGCGCCCCGCCGCGGCGCCCCCCTACCTCCTCATCGTAGCCGAATGCGAGGTCCACGGTGCGCCGCGGCTTGGCGCCCGCCGCCACCAGGTGCTCCACCGCTTCGAGCAGCGCGACGAGGCTGCCCTTGTCGTCGAGCGCACCCCGCCCCCAGACGTACCCGCCGGCGATGCGCCCCTCGAACGGCGGCTCGGTCCACTTGCCCTCGGTGCCGGGCTCGACCGGCACCACGTCCTGATGCGCGAGCAGCACGACCGGTGCGGCACCCGCATCCGAGCCGGTCCATTCGTACAACAGCCCGTAGCCGTTGACCTTCTCGAGCTTGAGGGCGGTGTGGAGCTTGGGGAAGGACTCGCGCAGGTAGCGCTGAAGGCCCTCGAACTCGTGCGCGTCGAACTGGCTCGAGTCCTGGTAGGAAATGGTCTTGAACCGCAGGGCGCCGGCCAGGCGCGCCGCGAGCGCCGCGGTGTCGAGGGGCTCCCGTGGCCCGGCCGAAGCCTCCGGCTGGCGCGAGCGGACGGTGAGCGTGCGCTCGAGCGCGACGACGGCGAGGACCAGCACGGCGGCGACAACGGCGAAGAGGAGTCTTCTCATGGTGGGCGAAGGTGGCGCGGCGGGAGCCGGCCGGCAAGAGGCCGTCAGCGGCCGTTCAAATACTCCCGCGCCGCCGCCAGCACCTGCTCCTGCGCCGCGGCGAGCGTGCCGTCCAGCGACGCCCCAGCCGCCTTCTTGTGCCCGCCGCCGCCGAACCGGTGCGCCAGCTCGGCGACATCCACGTCGCCGAGCGAGCGGAAGCTCACCTTGACCCGGCCGTTCGCAAGCTGGCGGAACAGCAGCGCCAGCCGCACCCCCGCGATCGAGCGCGGGTACTCGACGATCCCGTCCAGATCGTCGGCGGTGGCGTGGTGCCGCTGCAATGCATCTGGCGGCACCGTGACCCACGCGAGGCCGCGCTCGCGCTCGACCACGAGCGTCTCGAGCACCTCGACCATGAGACGCACGCGACCCTCGGGGGCGCTGGCGTACACCGACTCGTAGATCGATTCCGGGTTCACGCCGCGCTCGAGCAGCGCCCCGGCGACACGGAGCGCGCGCGGGGTCGTGTTGGCGAACCGGAACGCGCCGGTGTCGGTGAGGATGCCCACGTACAGCGCCCGGGCGGCTTCGGACCCGATGGGCCAGTCGAGTGCGGTCGCCAGGTCGAACACCAGCTCGGCCGTGGCGGCGGCCTCCGGCGCCACCAGCCGCGGTCCGCCGGGCAGGGAGCCCTGGCTCACGTGATGGTCGATGCACGCCACCGCGTGCGACTGCGTGATTGCCCGCGCCAGATCGCCCAGCCGGGAGAGCTCCGAGATGTCGAGGACGACGACGACATCGGCCGCCTCGATCTCCCGCGCCGCCCGCTCCGAGCGGTCCGCGCCCGCCGGCACGAGGAAGTGAAACCGCTCCGGGATGGGCGTCGGGTTCGCGATGGCGGCGCGGAGGCCGCGTGCCGTGAGCAGGTGCCACAACGCCACCTCGCTCCCCACCCCGTCGCCGTCGGCGTTCACGTGCGTGGTGAGCGCGACGCGCCGGCCGGGCGCGAGCACGGCGGCTACCTGCTCCGCCGCGCGCGCCCGCTCCGCCGGAACCGGCACTCCGTTGGTCGTCATGCTCTCCATGCTTCCAAGATAAGTGGAGGCGTCGCGACGTGTTCGAGCTACATGGTCCGATACGCGGAGAACAGCAAGGACCGGGGCGCGCCCCGATTCCTCTCCATGATGTCCACGTAGGCCGCCTGCAGCAGGTTCGAGACCTTCGCCTGAACGACCGTGCCGAGAACGCGGTAGGCGAGCCGCAGGTCCACGATGGTGATCGAGCCACGCGGATCAGCCGGATACGCGAGGACGGCGTCCACCCGGCTGCGATACCGGACGTCGATTCCGACCAGTCCGCGCAGCCCGGTGAGCGTGCCGGTGACGTTGTGCCGGGAGCGGTACGGCAGCGGGTCTCCCGTGGCGAGGTCCTTCGTATCGAGATACGTGTACGCCGCCTCCGCCCCGAGGAGCCCGCCGATCAAGCCGACCTTGCCTCCGAGATCGAGTCCGCGCACTCGCGCTCGCTGGATGTTCTGAAACTGGAACACGAAGAATCCTGGCGCCGGCCCTGGGCCGATGAGGTCGTGGTACTCGGTGTCGAACAGGGCGCCGTCGAGCCACAGCCACCCGCCCCGGGTCGCCGTCGCGCCAACCTCGCCGAACCACGCCGTCTCGCCCTTCAGGCCGGGGTTGGGAATCACCCGGAACCCGGACGTCGTCGTGGAGACGAATTGCTCGATCGCGGCCGGAGCTCGGTAGCCGTGGCCGATCGAGGCACGCACGCTCACCGAGGATCGGGGCTTGAAGACCACGCCGATCTTCGGACTTAGCGAGTACTCTGCCTGACCGCCGGTGGCACGATGATAGTCGAGGCGCGCGCCGAGCGAGCCCCGCGTCCGGTCCGAGAATCCGATGGCATCCTGAGCGTATAACGCGCCGTCGTCGAGCACCGGCTTGCCCAGGAAATTCGAAATCACGTACGTGCGGGACACGTCGGCCCCGACGGCGAGCGCGTGGTCCCGCCAAGGATTCAGCGCGAGCTGGACATTGGTGCCCAGCCGGGTGGCGCGGTGGTAGTCGACGCTGTCGGGACCGCCGTGAAAATGGTTCTGCAAAGCGTTATAGAACACGTACGGATTCACTTGCAGCAGCGCCGACGCGGTCGTGACCGTGTTGACGTTGGCGCCGAGGATGATCTTCTGGGCGCGACTCCAGTCCGCTGCCGTCGTGGGGTTTACCGCATAAGGCTCCGAGTCCGAGCGCCACACGAAGTGGTTGCCGTCGTCCTCGCTCGTCACCATCGCGTACGCGCTCGACGCGTGTGGGTCGTCGGCCGGCCAGCTGGCCTTGGTCCGAAGCATCCAACGGTTGAGCCATCCGTCCTCCTGGAATCCGTCGGAGCGCTCGCCGCGGATTGCCACCCTCGTGCCTAACGCGCCGAGCCGCCGCGAGTGCTGCGCCTCGAAGGCCTCCGTTCCGAGGTCGGCATCGGTGAAGCGCACATCTGCAGGCGTGTCGTAGAAGCCCAGGTGCGCGGCGACGACGGTCTCGGGGGTTGGCCCGATCGGTGTCGTGACGGTGTTCACGACGCCCCCGAGCGCGTTGCTGCCGTACAGGGCCGAGTAGGCGCCTTTCACGATCTCCACTCGGTCGAGATCGAGCATCGGCACCGCATTGAAGTCCACCTCGCCCCCGTCGGCCGTGAGGATGGGGTGGCCATCCAGGAGCATCAGCACCCGGCTGCCGACACCCCCCGCCGCGCCGGAGGCGCCCCGGATGTCGGGCTGGCCGTTGTTGAAGATGACGCCCGGCACGAACGGGAGCGCCTGATCGATCGTGATGGCGCCGTGCCGGATCGCGGCATCGCGAGTGAGCACGGCCACGCTCGCGGGCGAGTCCCCCGGCCGCTCTTCGGCTCTGCTCGCGGTGACCACGACGACCGGTAGGTCGATGAGCGCCTTGGAGAGCGCGAAGTCGAGCCGCAGCGCGCCTCCCGGCGCGAGCACCACGCCCGCTCGCTCCGCGCTCTGATGGCCGATGAACGTAACCCGCACCGCGTACCGGCCCGGCGGAACGCCGGTCAGGCGATACTCACCGGTCTCGAGCGTGGAGGAACGGAGCTGCGCGCCGGACAGGAAAACCATCGCGCCCGCGAGTGGGCGCCCCGTCTCCGAGTCGGTGACCAGGCCGGTGACGGTGGCGGTCGGCTGTTGTGCGACGACCGCGCCCGCGCGCAAGACCAGCGCGAGCAGCGCCAGGCGGCGCATGGTCACCGCACCGCGTCGCGCTTACTTCGCGAACACGATGGCGATGGGCGGCGGCGGGCTTCCTGGGAGGAACCCTGAGACAAACAGCGTGTCCGCAGAGGCATGGTCTGCAAACGCGTAGGTTCCGGTGAACGTCCCGAACGGCGCGGGCAACGTCACCGTGATCGTATCATGGGAGAGCACATACGGGCCCGCCAGAACCACGGGGGGCTGGAGATTGATCGTGGCGCTGAAGTTGTCCGGGCTGGAACTCAGCGTCAGGCTGCCCGTGACTCCGTCCGCGGGCCCGACCGCCGGCACCGTATCCTCGCAGAACGAGACGAGCGTGTAGTCACCCGTGACGGCGCCAGGGGTCGCGCTGCCACCGGAGTACGTGGGACAGGGAGTGCCGCGATGCGGACTGGTGCTGTTCGAGCACGCGGCCGCGACAGCCGCCAACACAGCCCCGGCCGCGAAGCCGCACGTCAACCGGTACGCCGAACGCCGCCTCATCGCACCCTCCTGTTTGAAACGCCCCGAGTCGCCAAGCCGCGGCTAACGTACGGGGCTTCGAGGAGGGCGTCCAGCCTCTAGTGTGAAGACCGGCGCAGCGTGCTGTGATGGCGCCCGTACGAGAAATACAGGGCCAAACCGACCACGAGCCACACGCCCAGGCGGATCCAGGTATCGAGTGGGAGCGTGAGCATGAGCCCCAGACACGAAACGATCCCGAGCAGCGGCACGAGGGGAACGAGCGGCGCCCGGAACGGACGCTGC
>JAEHDT010000221.1 GCA_016880225.1 Gemmatimonadota bacterium
AGAAACACGCTGTCGCGCGCCACGTACGGCTCGCCCACCAGCCCATACACCACGCCGCCGGCCCGCACGAACGGGGCGCCCAGCTCGAACACGAAGACGGCGCCCGACAAGCCGACCGTCACGCGCGCCCCGTCGAGCGTCATCGTCAGCCCGAGTGGCTGCTCGAGGAGCACCGCCGCGACGGCCGCGCTGCCGCGCTCGGTCGTCACCGGCACACTCGTCTCGCCGCGCGCCGTCGCGATCACCACGGCCTGCGCCGGCGGCACGGCCGTCGCGAGCACGAGGCACAGGAGCAGACTCACGTCCGGCTCCCCTTGATGCCGCGGGCGAGCTCGCGCTCGGCCACGCGCTGCTTCAGGGCTTCCCGCTTGTCGTGCAGCTTTTTGGCCTTCGCCAGCGCGATCGCCACCTTCGCGACACCGTTCTTGAAGTACAGCTCGAGCGGCACAATGGTGAGACCCTTGCGGCTCGTGCCGCCGATGAGCTTGCGGATCTCGTGCGCGTGCAGCAGCAGTTTGCGGGACCGGGCGGAAGGTGGGTTGTTGTAGCTACCGGGCAGGTAGGCCGAGATGGTCAACCCCTCGAGCCACACCTCGCCGTTGCGCACATGGGCGTACGCTTCACCCAGACTGGCCTTGCGGGCGCGCAGCGACTTGACCTCCGTTCCCGTGAGTACGAGGCCCGCCTCCCACGTTTCCAGGAGATGGTAGTCATGTCGCGCCCGCGGGTTGCGGGCGATGGAGAGTTTTTCCACCGGGCCAGCGCAAGATAGAAACCGTGGCGAGAGCGGTCAAGCCAAGAGTTGACTTGAGGTTATACCGCCGTCTATATTCGCCGTTCCGCGAACCCGCCGAAGTGGTGGAACTGGTAGACGCGCTGGCTTCAGGAGCCAGTGGGCGCAAGCCCGTGGGGGTTCGAGTCCCCCCTTCGGCATCCCTAGACGTCTGGACGTCGAGCCGTCTGGACGGTTAGTACCTCGGCAGACTGGGGTCCACGGTCACCGCCCAAGCGTCGATCCCGCCCCGCAGGCTCCGCACTTTCGCGAACCCCGCCGCCTTGAGGATCTCGAGCGCCTTGAGCGAGCGGGCTCCGTGATGGCAGAACGTCACGATCTCCCGATGACCATCCAGCTCCCCCAAGCGTTGCGGCAGCTCGCCCAGCGGGATGAGGCGGGAGCCGTCGATGTGCGTGATCTCGTACTCGTGCGACTCGCGCACGTCGATCACGAGCATGTCCGGGTTGCCGCGCCACTCCTGCTCGAGCTCGTGGGCGGTGATCTCGGCGCCATCGTACGCCGGCTCCGCCCCGATCCCGCAGAACGCCTCGTAGTCGATCAGCTCGGTGATGGTCGCGTGGGGGCCGCACACCGGGCAGTCGGGGTCCTTCGCGAGCTTGAGCTCGCGGAACTGCAGCTTGAGCGCGTCGAACAGTAGGAGGCGCCCGATGAGCGGGTCGCCGGCGCCGAGGATCAGCTTGATCGTTTCCATCGCCTGGATCGAGCCGATGATGCCGGGCAGGACCCCGAGCACTCCACCTTCGGCGCAGGAGGGCACGAGTCCCGGCGGGGGCGGCTCCGAGTACAGACACCGGTAGCACGGCCCCCGCTTCGCGTCGAACACCGACGCCTGCCCTTCGAAGCGGAAGATGGACCCATACACGTTGGGCTTGCCGAGCAGCACGCACGCGTCGTTCACCAAGTAGCGGGTCGGGAAGTTGTCCGTCCCGTCCGCCACGACGTCGAACTCGCGGATGATGTCGAGTGCGTTCTCCGAGGTGAGCCGGGTTTCGAACGGCTCGACCCGGACGTTCGGGTTGAGATCGCGGATGCGGGCGGTGGCGGACGCGAGCTTCGACGTACCGACAGTGGACGTGCCGTGCACGATCTGGCGTTGCAGGTTGGTCTTGTCCACGACGTCGAAGTCGACGATGCCGACGGTGCCGACGCCGGCGGCGGCCAAATAGAGCGCGGCGGGCGACCCCAATCCCCCCGCACCCACGAGCAGCACGCGAGCGGCCTTGAGCTTCTTCTGTCCCTCGAGACCCACGTCGGGGAGGATGAGATGGCGCGAGTAGCGCAGGATCTCCTCGTGCGACAGCTTGGGCAGCGCTTCCGCCACCGCCGTTCCTCCCGCGATGCTGGGAATGATGGAGACCGTGTCTCCGGCCTTCACCGGCGTGTCGCGCTGGGCGAGCTGCCGGATGTCGCGGTCGTTCACGTACACGTTGACGAAGCTCCGCAGCCGGCCGTCGTCCGCGAAGAGGTGCTGCTTCAGGGCGGTGTGTTCCCCGCTCAAGCGCTCGAGCAGTTCGCCCACGCTCGCCCCTTCGAGCTCGAGGGAATCGCGCCCACCCACGTAGGGGCGGAGCGGTGTGGGAATCAAGACCGTCACTGCCATACGACCTTCCGTTCCTCGGTGATGATGGACTCCGCGCCGAAGCCGCCGCGATCGTCTCCCAGCACCCAGCTCTTCATTTCCCCGGCGCGTCCCCGCTCCACTCGCACGATCACGTACGACAGCCATGGCCATGCGTGCTCGCGATCGAACGCGGATGGCTCGGGCGGGTGGTCGGGATGTGAATGATACACGCCGATCACCTCCAGCCCATCCCGCTCCAGCCGCTGCTGGGCACGGCGGAACGAGTCGGGGTCGATCAGATAGCGGTTCCGCGCCGAGTCGGTTCGCCGGTTCGCGAGCGGGACGAGCTGGAACGCGATCTTGCGGTCGCCCTCCACCGACCCGCCGATCAAGCCGCACGCCTCGGCCGGATAATCGGCTTCGCCGTGCCGCTGGATCGCCGCCGCGTGGCGTGGATCGAGCACCAGCGTCACAATGCCGCCCCGCCCAGGCGGTGGTACTCGCTCAAGTAACGGACACCCGAGTCAGGGGCGATCACGACGACTACCATGTCCGACGGCGGAACGCTCGAGGCGCTGGACAGGACCCGGTGTGCCGCCGCAACGGCCGCTCCTGTCGACCAGCCCACGAACAGGCCCGCCCGCTTCGCCAGGCGCCGCACCGTCTCTTCCGCCTCCTCGGTCGCCACGAATTCCGTCCGATCTGCGAGCGCCGGGTCGTAGATCCCCGGCACGATCGCCGTGGCGAGGTGCTTGAGTCCCTCGAGCCCGTGGAACGGGCCGTCAGGTTGCACCGCCACGAGCTCGATTGCGGGGTTGAGCTCCCGCAGACGCCGGCCGGTTCCCATCAGCGTGCCGGTGGTGCCCAGCCCGGCGACCAAGTGGGTGATGCGGCCGCCCGTCTGGCGCCAGATCTCCCCGGCGGTCGTGAGCGAATGGGCCCGGGCATTGGCCGGATGGTTGTACTGATCCGCGTACCAGAACGCGTCCGGATGCTCCGCCGCCAGCCGGCGCGCCGCCCGGATCGCACCGTCCGAGCCGTCGAGCGCATCGGTGAAGACCACCTCCGCGCCGTACATCTCGAGGAGCGCCTTCCGTTCCGCGCTGGCGTTGGCCGGTACGCACACGGTCACGCCGATCCCCGCCGCGGCGCCGAGCATGGCGTAGGCGATGGCGGTGTTGCCGCTCGATGCGTCGAGCAAGCGCTTGGCAGGGAGCTCGCCCCGCGCGATGCCGTCCCGCAAGACAAAGAGGGCCGGGCGATCCTGAGCAGCAGCAGCGTCTGACGCAATACCGCCAAGCTCTGGATCGGCGCCAACGTGTCGTGCAGCAGCAGACAGCGGA
>JAEHDT010000222.1 GCA_016880225.1 Gemmatimonadota bacterium
CACCAGCCCGCCGTGCGTCGACAGCTCGACCAGATCTTCGCCCGTGTAGGAGCGCGGGCCCGGGAAGCACGCGGCGAGCGCGCTGTCGACGAGCTCGCCGGTCGTCGGGTGCACCACGTGCGCGCGGCGGGCGGTACGGGCAGGGTCGGGGTGAAACGGACGGAGCACGCGTGCCGCGAGCTCGAACGCCCCGCGCCCCGACAACCGGATCAGGGCGAGGCCAGAGCGTCCGGGCGGCGTCGCGAGCGCGACGATGGGGTCCGACAGCACCCTTCCCCCTTCCCTCGTCCCGCGTCCGTCAGGTCTTCTTCCCCTGCTCTCGCAAGCGCCGCATGGCGATCAGGTACTGCTGCGGGATGCTGAAGATGTTGCTCACCGCATAGTACAGGTTCAGCCCCGACGCGAAGCGCAGGAACAAGAGCGTCATGAACCCGGGCATGAAGTAGAGCATCGTCTTCGCCTGCGGGTTGGGCGGCACGCCGATCTGCCCCACCTTGGAGAGCACGAACATCGAGAGTCCCATCACGATCGGAATGATGTAGTACGGGTCGGCGCGTGACAGGTCGGGTAGCCACAGGAACGGCACGCCGCGGAACTCGATCGTGTTCGCGAACACGAAGAACAGGGCGAACAGCACGGGCATCGGCAAGAGCATCGGAAGACAGCCACCCACCGGGTTCACGTTGTGCTCTTTGTAGAGCCGCATCATCTCCCGCTGCAGCCGCTCGGGTTCGTTTTTGTAGCGGTCTTGCACCTGCTTCAGCAGGGGCGCGACCGCCTGCATGCGGATGCTCGATTCCATCGCCCGCTGGTTCAAGGGCCACAACAGCCCGCGCACCAGCACGCCGAAGATGATCAGCACCCATCCGTAGGCGAGGCTCAACCGGTCGTGCATCCAGATGAGGATGTTCACCACCAGGACCGACACCGGCTGGATGATCGGCCGCAGGAAGCCGCCATACGGATTTGCATCGTCCAGGTCGTGGCCGAGCTGCGCCAGGCGCCGGTACTCGAGCGGGCCGACGAACAGGTCGTACGTGAAGTCCCCGGCGGGCGGCACCGGCAGCGTGAGCGCGACCGACGTGCGCGTCGCCAGCTGCGACCGGCCGAACAGCGACGACGACGACGCGGTGCGCGGACCGCCCACGGCGATCCCGGCGCCAAAGCGGGGCTGGCCTTCTTCCACGGCGAGCGCCGCGATGAAGAAGTACTTCGATTTCGTGCCGGCCCACTCGAACGGGCCGTCCAGGATCTTGCGCTCTCCCGGCTTGAGCGACTGGAACGCGGTGCTCTGCGTCTTCGTCGCCTTGGTCACCACGGCGTAGTGGCGGAAGTCGTCGAGCGAGTCGGCTTCCACGGAGCGCAGGCCGTCCCCCAGGCCGAGCAGCAGGGTAGCGCCGGCGGGCCCGAACCCCTCCATACGCCCGCGCACGCCGAAGCGGTATTCCGCAGGGAAAAAGCGGTATTCCAGCGTGAGGCGTGCGCCGCCCGCGCCGCCGGTGAACGTCAGAGTCGCGCCGTCCGGCCCGACGTGCACCTCCCGGGCGCTCGGCGTCAAGGACCACTCGGCAAGGGCGGTGGTGTCGGCGCCCTCCGCGCGGCTGTAGGTGAGGAGCGGCTGACCGTGCGGCACGAGCTGCACCGCGCGCCCCGAGTCCGCGGGCGCAAACGAGCGGTAGTCGACAAGCTCGGCGCTCACGAGGGCGCCGCCGCGCGTGCTGAAGCCAAGTCGGTACAAGGGAGACGCTACCCAGACCGTCTCCGCCGGAACCGCGGCGGCCGCGCGGTCGGGCGGACGGGCGCTCACAGACTCCGCCGCGGCAGGTGCGGCGGGCGGCGTGGCGCTGGTATCCCCGGCCGCGTGGCCACCCGGCTGCTTGACCGCCGTCTTCTTGGGCGGAAACAGGATGCTCGGCAGCACGGCCACGATGAGCATCAACAAGACGGCGAGAATGATACGTCGTTCCACGGATCGTCCTCAGGGCACCGGATCGTAGCCGCCGGGGTGCAGCGGGTGACAGCGCAGGATCCGCCTGACGCCGAGCCACACGCCTCGCACGGCGCCATAGCGCTCAACCGCCTCGAAGGTGTAGCGCGAGCACGATGGCACGAAGCGGCACTGGGTCCACACCAGATGCGACAGCGTACGCTGGTAGCCGCGAATCAGTGCCATGACGGCGAGTCTGGGCCAGCGCTCGAGGCTCATGTGACGCGCGTCACGCTCTCCGTGAGCTCCGCGGAGAGGCTCGCGAACGGGGCGGCGTACGCCGCGCGCTTGGCGCGGACCACGATATCGACGGGCGGCAGCGATGCGATGTGGCGTCTGAGAATCTCTCTCAAGCGTCGGCGCAACCGGTTGCGGGCCACCGCGGTGAACTGGAAGCGGGGCACCACGATCGCGCTGCGCGGATGGCCCGACGGACTCGGGCGCCACGCCAGGTCGAGATGCGGAGTGCGCAGGCGGCGACCCTGTTGCCAGCAGGCCGTGAGGTCCGAGCCACGCGCGAGGCGCACGCGACGCGGGAACCGCTCGCCCGTTAGTGACTCCGGTGTTTGGACGGGAGGCGGATGGTGAGGCGTTTGCGCCCCTTCTTCCGCCGGCGGGACAGGACGGCGCGGCCCCACACATCCTTCATCCGCGCGCGAAATCCATGCTTGTTGATGCGCCGCCGATTGCGCGGGCGATACGTCGGACCCATACATTCCTCTCGTGAGGCCGGGAAACGTACACCGGCGTCGTCGCGCCGGTCAAGGTTGACTTTCCCACATACGGGGCGTAGTTTCGGGCCGCCCTTGCTGGACGTCCCACCTCTTCGTCAATCGCGGATGGAGCAGTCGACTAAAGAAGCGTGGAAGCGTCTCCTCGACGAGGCGCGGCAGGAACTTCCCGACGCGACGGTGCGGACGTGGCTCGAGCCCGCGGTGCCGATCGCGCTGGACGATGGTCGCCTGATCGTCGGCGCCCCCGACCAATTCGCCGTCGAGTGGAACGAGTCGAAGCACGCCGGTGTGCTGGCGCGCGCCGCGGAGCGCGTGTTCGGGCGCCCGACCGCCGTCGTGTTCCGGGTGCAGGAGGACCGGCAGCAACGGCCCCAGATGGACTTCTTCGTCGCGCCCCGCGAGCCCGCGGTGGCCGACAAGGGCGCCGTGCTCACCACGCCGCTCAACGAGCGCTACACGTTCCAGACGTTCGTCATCGGCAAGTCGAACGAGCTCGCCGCCGCCGCAGCGCACGCCGTGGCGGAGGCGCCCGGCAAGACCTACAATCCGCTGTTCATCTACGGCGCCACGGGCCTCGGCAAGACCCACCTGATGCAGGCGATCGCCCACGCGGTGCTCACCAAGTACCCCGAGACCCGCGTGCACTACTTCGGCGCCGAGCAGTTCATCAACGAGGTGATCGAATCGATTCACGCTCGGACCATGTCGGAGTTCCGCCGCCGCTACCGCAACGACGTGGATCTCTTCCTGGTGGACGATGTGCATTTCCTCGAGGGCAAGG
>JAEHDT010000223.1 GCA_016880225.1 Gemmatimonadota bacterium
AGCTCGCGCAGCCGGTTCGCGAGCGTGGCGTAGTCGAAGCGCGTCTCGGTGAAAATCTGCGTGTCGGGCTTGAACCATACGGTGGTGCCGGTTCCCTTCGCCTTCCCGATGACCTCCAGCTTCTTCTTTGTGTCGCCGCGCTCGAACGCCATGTAGTGGCGCTTCCCGTCGCGATCCACCCACACCTCGAGCTTTTCCGACAGCGCGTTCACCACGGACACGCCCACGCCGTGCAGGCCGCCCGACACCTTGTACGTGCTCTTGTCGAACTTGCCACCGGCGTGCAACACTGTGAGCGCGACTTCCACGCCGGGCTTCTTCTCCGTCTTGTGCACGTCCACCGGGATACCGCGGCCGTTGTCGACCACCGTGATCGCGTTGTCTTGATGGATGGTGACGTCGATCTGCGTGCAGTAGCCGGCCAGCGCCTCGTCCACCGAGTTGTCGACGACTTCGTAGACGAGATGGTGCAGCCCGCGCCCGGACACCGATCCGATGTACATCGCCGGGCGGCGGCGCACCGCCTCCAGGCCCTTCAGGACCTGGATCGAGTCAGCCTGGTAGCCGCCGTTCCCCTTGCCCTTCGCCGCGGCAGGTTTCGCCTTCGCCATAGCCCTCTAGTGTGCGAGAAGCCAGCGTATCGTCTTGATGCGTGCGGGACCCCGGCCGGCGTTGATCGCCGCCATGATCTGCGGCGCCATGAGCTGCAGCTCCGTCATCCAGGGACTCGTCGCGACCCGCACGAACAGGGTACCATCGGGGGTCACGGACTCGGGCGCCGTGACCCGGGCGATCTGCGGACCCACCAGCCGCGGCCAGTCGGGGATCACCTGCGCCTGCGCCAGCCGCTGTGCGAGCCCCGCCTTGCTGAGATAGCTCTGGAGCGCCTCCCCGACCGCCGTGGGGCGCCCCCGTCTGCGTTCGGCCATGACCCCCCTGACGACGCGCGCCACGGGGCTCCCCGTGGCGCCAAAGAACCCCTTAACAATACCCAGAAGTTATTGTGGTGGCAAGACTTACTCTCATTTTCCCCGGAAGCGCGGCGGCCGTTTCTCGAGGAACGCGGTCAGCCCCTCCCGCATGTCCTCCGTGGCCGCCAAGAGCCCGAAATGGTTGGCCTCGAGCAGCAGTCCCTCATCGAGCGTCATCTCGAGCCCCTGGTCCACCGCCTCCAGGGCGAGCCGGACCGCGAGGGGGCCCATGGCCAGCATACCCCGCAGCAGCTGTTCCGCCGCCGCGAGCAGCTCGCCGGCGGGAACCACCCGGCTCACGAGCCCGATCCGCAGCGCTTCGCGGGCATCGATCATCTCGCCCGTGAGGATCAGGTGCAGGGCGTTGCCCTTGCCCACGAGGCGCGGCAGCCGCTGCGTGCCGCCGTAGCCCGGGGCGATGCCCAGCTTCACCTCCGGCTGGCCGAACTTCGCGGTGTCGCTCGCGATTCGGACGTGACAAGCCATCGCCAGCTCGCAGCCGCCCCCCAGGGCGTAGCCGTTCACGGCCGCCACCACCGGCTTGCCGCAGGTCTCGAGCCGCCGCAGCATCGCCTGGCCGCGGAGGGCGCGCGCCTTGCCGTCGAACGGCCCTTGCTTCGCCAGGTCGCTGATGTCGGCCCCAGCGACGAACGCCTTCTGGCCCGCTCCGGTGAGCAGTGCGCCTTTGATCCCGTCCTCGGTGGCCACGCGTTCCGCGGCGTGCGCCAGCTCGTCCACCACCTGGTCGTTCAGCGCGTTGAGCTTGTCGGGGCGGTTGATCGTGATCGTCGCGACGCCGTCTTTCACGTCGAACAGGAGGGTTTGGTAGCTCATGGGGAGAAAGGTAACTTGGTCTCATGTCCGTCCAAGCCATCGCCTGGAGTCCCTCCGGGGCCGTCCGCATCATCGATCAGCGCGCCTTGCCCGACGCCCGGATCGAGCGCGACCTGGAGAGCGCGGATGCGGTGGCGGACGCGATCCGCACGCTGCAGCTGCGCGGGGCGCCGCTCATCGGCATCGCCGCGGCGATGGGGCTCGTGGCGGGTACGCGCGAGCTGCGGGCCGCCCCGCGCGACGCCTTCCTCGCCCGGCTGGACCGGCTGGTGGCCCTGCTCGCCGCCACCCGGCCCACGGCGGTGAACCTGCGGTGGGCGCTCGACCGCATGAGCCGCGCCGCGCAGGAGGTCGCGGGCGCCGGGGGCGAGGGAACGGCGATCTGGGAGCGGCTCCGCGCCGTGGCGACGGCGATCTGGGAGGAGGACCGCGCGATGTGCCGCCGCATCGGCGAGGCGGGGTTGCCGCTCGTGCCGGACGGCACGACGGTGCTCACGCACTGCAACGCCGGCGCGCTGGCGACCGGGGGAATCGGAACGGCGCTCGCCCCGATCTACCTCGCGCACGACGCGGGACGGCGGGTCCAGGTGTTCGTGGACGAGACGCGGCCGGTGCTGCAGGGCTCCCGGCTGACGGCTTGGGAGCTCACGCAGGCGGGGATCGCGTGTACCGTGATCGCCGATGCCGTCGCCGGATCGCTGATGCGTCAGGCCGCGGTGGATGTCGTGATCGTCGGCGCCGACCGCATCGCTGCGAACGGCGACTTTGCGAACAAGATCGGCACCTACCCGCTGGCCGTGCTCGCCTGGCATCACGGCGTGCCGTTCTACTGTGCGGCCCCGTCGTCTACCATCGACGCCGCGCTCCCGGACGGCGACGGCATCCCGATTGAGCAACGCGCCCCCGAGGAAGTGAAGACGATCGCGGGGCGCGCCGTCGCTCCGGCCGCGGCGGCCGCCTTCAACCCGGCGTTCGACGTCACGCCGGCACGCTACGTGACCGGGTACGTCACCGACTGTGGGCTCGTCAAGCCGCCGTTCGGAGCCGACCCGTGACCGCCATCCTCGCGATCGACCAGGGCACGACCGGCACGACGGCGCTCGTGGTGGGCGGCGACGGGCGCCTGCTGGGCCGCGGCTACCGCGAGATCACCCAGCACTTCCCACGGCCGGGCGAGGTGGAGCACGATCCCGAGGAGATCTTCCGGTCGGCGCTCCAGGCGGCGCGCGAGGCGATCCGCCAGGCCCAAGTCGTGCCGGCGGGCATCGGCATCACCAACCAGCGTGAGACCGTGTGCGTGTGGGAGCGTGACACGGGGCGGCCGCTGTACCGGGCGATCGTGTGGCAGGACCGGCGCACGGCGCCGCGCTGCGCCCTGCTCACCAAGCAGCACAAGGCGGCGCTCATTCGCGAGCGCACTGGCTTGCTCGTCGACCCCTATTTCTCGGCGACCAAGATCGAATGGCTGCTCGGCCACGTTCCGGGCCTCGAGCGGCGCGTAGCCGCCGGCGAAGCGGTGTTCGGCACGATCGACTCGTGGCTCGTGTTCCGGCTCACCAACGGCAAGGTGTACGCGACCGATCATACCAACGCGTCGCGCACGATGCTGTACAACATCGCCCAGCGGGGCTGGGACCCGGACCTGCTGCGGCTGTTCGGGGTGCCTCCCGAGGCGCTGCCCGAGGTGCGGAGCTCGAGCGGAGCCTTCGGAGTGTCCGCAGCGGAGCACCTGGGAGCGGAAATTCCGGTGGCCGGCGTCGCGGGGGATCAGCAGGCGGCGCTGTTCGGGCAAGGCTGCGTGGAGCCCGGCCAGGCGAAGAACACGTACGGGACGGGTGCGTTTCTGCTGCTCAACACCGGCAAGCGGCGCCCCGCCTCGCAGCACGGCCTGCTGACCACGCTCGCCTGCGGCCCGCGGGGCGAGCCGGTGTACGCGCTCGAAGGGAGCATCTTCATCGCGGGCGCCGCGATCCAGTGGCTGCGCGACGGCCTGAAGCTCATCGAGCACGCGGCGGAGAGCGAGCACCTGGCGGAGGACGTCCCGGATACGGGCGGTGTGTACTTCGTGCCGGCGTTCGTGGGACTGGGCGCGCCGCACTGGGACCCGAGCGCGCGCGGCACGATCGTCGGACTCACCCGCGGCACGACCCGATCCCACCTCGCCCGCGCGGCGCTCGAGGCCATGGCGTACGGCACCAAGGAGGTGCTGGACGCGATGACCGCGGACGCGAGGCTGCGGCTGCACGCGCTCCAAGTGGACGGCGGCGCCGCGGCGAACGACTTTCTCATGCAGTTTCAGGCCGACCTGCTGGGGGTCCCGGTGGCCCGGCCGGATGTGGTGGAGACCACAGCGCTCGGGGCTGCCGCGCTCGCCGGGCTCGCGCGGGGTGTATGGAAGGAGCCAGGCGACTATCTTGTGGGGCGGCGCTTCAAGCGGTTCGTCCCCGGCGTCGGGGCCCGAGCCGTCCGGGCGCGCGAGGCGGAGTGGCGCCGGGCGGTGGCGACGGCGCTCCATTGGGCGGCCGCCGCGGGCCGGCCCCGGCCCCGGCGCAAGCGATGAAAGGCCCACTGGTCGCCGTGGTGGGCGGCAGCACCTGCACCCCGCGGGAGGCCGAGTGGGCCGCCGCGGTGGGCCGGCTGGTGGCGGAGCGGGGCGCGGTGCTCGTGTGCGGGGGGCTGGGCGGCGTGATGGAAGCGGCGGCGCGGGGGGCGAAGCAGGCGGGCGGGCTCACCATCGGAATCCTTCCCGGGGCCGATGCGGGCGACGCCAACGCCAGCATCGACGTACCGCTCGCCACCGGGATGGGCGAGATGCGCAACGCGCTGATCGTGCGGGTGGCGCACGCCGTGATCGCGATCGGGGGCGGCTGGGGCACCCTGTCGGAGATTGCTCTGGCCCGGCGCACCGACACTCCCGTGATCGGGCTGTACGATGCCTTTAGGAACGGGGTGGACATGCCCCGGGCGGAGCGGCCCGAAGATGCGGTGTCCTGGGCCCTGGAGCACGCGGGACGACGGGAGGTATAATAGGGGATGAACGCCGGAACGAAGTTCGCGATAGGCGCGGTGCTGATCGTCGGATCGGTCGGCTACCTGATGGCGTCGGGCGTGAAGGAGACGGGTCAGTACTTCCTCACGCCCACCGAGCTGACGCAGCGGATCGCGGTCGATCCCTCCTTCTATAATGTCGGCATGAAGGTGGGCGCCCGGGTGGTGCCAGGGACGGTCTCCAAGGACGTCGCCACCCAGACGCTCCGCTTCCAGGTGACCGACGGCAGCGCGCGCTATCCCGTGGTATTCCACGGGTTGCCGCCCGACACCTTCAACGACAGCGTGGAGGTCGTGGTCGAAGGCCGTCTGCAGCAGGACGGCGTGATCTACGCGACCAACGTGCTCGCGAAATGCGGGTCGCGTTACGAAGCCGTTCCCAAAGCGTAGATGACCGTCCTCGGCAGCGTGGCGCTGTGGGTCGCGTTCCTGGTGGGCGTGTGGGGAGCGCTGGCGGGGATCGTGGGCGGGCTGAAGGACCGCCCGGACCTGCAGCGCAGCGCGCAGCACGCCGTGTACGCGATGTGCGTCGCCCTGATCGTCGCGGTGGTATCGCTCGAGGTCGCGCTGTTCCGGCACGACTTCAACGTCGAGTACGTCGCCGCCTACACCAGCCGTAACCTCCCGATCTTCTACACCTGGTCCGCGCTGTACGCCGGCCAGAAGGGGAGCCTCCTCTTCTGGGCGACCGTGCTGTCGCTGTTCGGCTCGCTCGCGCTCCTGCTCACCCCGCGCCACCACCGGGTGTTCCTGCCCTATGTGGCCGGCGTGGTCGCGCTGGTCGCGAGCTTCTTCGTGTCGGTGATGCTGTTCGGGCAGGCGAACCCGTTCCAGCGGCTTCCCTACACGCCGGTCGACGGTAACGGCCTGAACCCGCAGCTCCAGAACCCGGGCATGGTGTTCCACCCGCCGATGCTCTACCTCGGCTACATCTCGATCACCATCCCGTTCGCGTTCGCGATGGCCGCCCTGCTCTCGAAGAAGCTGGACGCCGATTGGCTCGTGGCCATCCGCAAGTGGACGCTGCTCTCGTGGCTGTTCCTGTCCATCGGCATCTGCCTCGGGATGTGGTGGGCCTACGTCGAGCTCGGGTGGGGCGGATACTGGGCATGGGACCCGGTCGAGAACGCGTCGCTGCTGCCCTGGCTCACGATGACGGCGTTTCTCCATTCGGTGATGATTCAGGAGAAGCGCGGCATGTTGAAGAAGTGGAACCTGGCGCTGATCATCGGGTCGTGGCTGCTGTCCATCTTCGGCACGTTCATCACGCGGTCCGGCGTGATCTCGAGCGTCCACTCCTTCACCCAGTCGAACGTCGGGTACTTCTTCCTCGCCTTCTTGATCGTTGCGGGGACGACCAGCTTCGCCGTCTACGCGACTCGGCTGCCGCTGCTCGAGGCGGACGCGCGCCTCGAGTCGATGGTGAGCCGCGAGGCGAGCTTCCTGTTCAACAACCTGCTGTTGATCGGCATCGCGTTCTCGGTGCTGTGGGGCACGCTGTTCCCGATCCTCTCCGAGCTGTTCCAGGGCACCAAGGTGACCGTCGGGCCGCCGTTCTTCAATCAGGTGAACATCCCCCTGGGGCTGGCGCTGCTGGCGCTCACGGGCATCGGTCCGTTGATCGCGTGGCGGCGGTCGTCGCTTCCCAATCTGCGGCGGCAGTTCGCCGTCCCCGCGACGGCGGGCGTGTTCACGCTGCTGGTGCTGCTCGTGGCGGGGATGCGCGACTTCTACGTGCTCATGGCGATCGGGCTGGGCGGGTTCGTGACCGCCACCGTCGTCCAGGAGTTCGCCCGCGGCGCACGCGCCCGCCACCGCCAGTACGGCGAAGCCTATGCGGTCGCGCTGGGCCGGCTGCTCGCCCGCAACCGGCGGCGCTACGGCGGCTACATCGTACACACGGGGATCGTCATCCTGTTCGTGGCCTTCTCGGGCATGGCGTTCAAGACCGAGACCGAGGCCACGCTCCGGCCGGGCGAATCGGTCTCGCTCACGAGTCCCTACGGCGATACGTATCGCTTCACGCATCTCGGGATCTCGCAGTACGACGCCCTGAACCGCCAGGTGACGGCGGCCACGGTCGAGGTGGCCCGGAACGGGAAGAACATCGGTATCCTCACCACCGAGAAGCGCCAGCATGTGGACGGGCTCGGGCGCCCCACGTTCCAGCCGTCTACCGAAGTGGGGATCATGAGCACCCTGCGGCTCGACGTGTACACGGTGCTCGCGGGGGTGGTGAACGGCACCGAGCAGGCGGTGTTCCGCTTCACGCTCAATCCGCTCGTGTGGTGGGTGTGGTACGGCGGCATGGTGGTCGCCCTCGGCGGGCTGATCGTGATGTGGCCAGGCGGCGGTGCACCGGCGGTCAAGCGCACCCAGGCGGGCTACGCGGTGCGGTTGGTGGCGGAGCAATGACGGCGATCAGGCGGACCGGCGGTCAGGCGGACTGCAACCGGCGCGACTTCCTGTCGGCCGTCGCTGGCACGTTGCTACTGGCCGCCCGACCGCCCGTCCGCCTGTCCGCCCAGAGTCCCGATTCCCTGCCGGGCACCGGTCCTTCCGGACGCCTGTGGGATCCGTCGCGCGCCGGCCGGCCCGTCGCGCCCGTCACCGCCGCGGACAACGACGCCGCGCTCCAGGCGATCGAAAAGCAGATCCGCTGCACCTGTGGGTGCAACCTCGACGTCTACACCTGCCGCACCACCGATTTCACCTGCGGCGTGAGCCCCGCAATGCACCGGGAGGTGGTCGCGCTGGCCAAGGCGGGACGGACGGGGCCGCAGATCATCGACCAGTTCGTGCGCGAGAACGGCGTGGCGATCCTCATGGCGCCGCCCAAGCGCGGCTTCAACTGGGCGGGGTATCTCGTGCCCTCGGTGGTGATCGTCGCGGCGGCGGCCGTGCTGACGGTGGTGCTGCGCCGCTGGACCCGCGCCGCTCCGGCCGCCGCCACGCGGCGGCCCGTCACCGGTGTCGCCGCCACGCCCGAAGAGCTCGAGCGTTTGAATCACGAGCTCGACCGCTTGTCGCTCTGACATCCATGCTCGAGTTGATCGCGGGAATCCTGCTCGCCGCGGGGGCGGTGTACTTCGTGCTGCGGCCACTGCTCGCTCCCGAGGCCGCGGCATCGGGGACCGGGGAGGGGGGAGTGGAAGAAGGCGGGGATCCCGACGACGATCTCTCGCCGCGCGCCGTCGCTCTGCGGGCCCTCAAGGAGATCGAGTTCGACCGCGCTACCGGGAAGCTTTCCGACGCGGATTACGACGAGCTGAAAGCCAAGTACACATCCGAAGCGCTGGCGGCCCTGCGCGCGGAGGGCGCGCCGCAGGAGCGCGTTGCGCCGGCCGCCCAGCGGGCTCCCGCCGTCGCAACGCCGTCGCGTGCCGGTCGCCCGGTGGCTGCGTGCCCCACGCACGGCTCCCGCCCGGAGTCCGATGCCCACTTCTGCTCGGAGTGCGGCCGCCGCCTGGGCGCGGCACCGGGCTACTGCGCCCGCTGCGGCGCGTCGCTCGAGCAGGCGGCACATTACTGCCACTCGTGCGGCTCGCGCGTCGCTGCGTAGCCGCTTCCCAGCTCATGGCGGAGCGCCGCTAGAGTCCCGAGTCACGAGGTGGACGGCGACCGGGACGAGCGACGCGACGCGGTTGCCCCGCAAGTGCGACGCGGCGACCAGCACGGCGTAGCGGCCGATCGTGTAGAGGTCCGGCATCACGTCCGCGACGAGCGCGCTGCCCCGCACGATCGCCGCCCGGGCCTCCGGGATGGCACCGAAGCCCACGACGAACACGTCCCGCCGCCCCGCCGCCTCGACAGCTTCGAGCGCGCCGAGCGCCAGCTCGTCGCTCGTGCCCAGGAACGCGTCGATTCGCTGATCGGCGCCGAGCAGCGTGGCCGTCTTGCCTCGCGCCGCCTCGCGCGACGCGGGCTCGACGGCGGGGCTCGCCACGACGCGGACGTTCGGGAAGCGGCTCAGGGCCAGTCGGATGCCCGCGACCCGGTCGCGCGCGGTCGCGACGCCGGGCTGGTCGAGAATGACGATATTGCCGCCACCCTGCAGGCGGTTTCCCACCCACCAGCCCAACAGTTCTCCGCCCATCCGGTCGTCGCTGCCGATGTGCGCGACCACCGGGGTTGCGGCCGCCCCCGCCGCTCCCGCCGCCACCGTGAACACGGGAACGCGCGCGCGCGTGGCCCGGCCGATCGCTCCGGTGACGGCGCTGTCGCTCCCGTCGACCGGTTCGATCAGCACTGCCGCCACGCGGCGCGTCACGAAACTGTCGAGCTGCGCGGCCTGGCGGACCGGATCACCGTTCGCCGCGACGAGGAGGAGCTCGAACCCGAGGCTGTCGGCGGGCGGCTGCATGCCGCGCCGCAGCTCGCTCGCGAGCGTGCCGGTATCGACCGGCAGCGCGACTCCGATCTGGCGGCGGTGGTGGCCGTCGCGGCGGCAGCCCGCGATGACGAGCGCGGCGGCGAGCGCCGCGCGGAGCGACGTCGGCATGGCGCCAAACTAGTCGCCGCCCTTGATTTTCGCGACGCGCTTCCGTATCAGTGTGCGACCTTCCAACGCGGAGCGCCGGTGTGATCGGACTCACAGTGCGGGTGGCGGTCGTGACGCTGGCCCTCGTGGTCGTGACGACGACGGGGGCGGAGGCGCAGCGCCGGGTGCGCGGCGGACGCGCCGTTCGGGTCGAGCGGCCCTCGGTCGGTCCGCGGATCGGCTACGACTTCGACGCGGACCATGTGTTCATCGGCGGCCAGCTGAACCTGCCCGTGGGGCACCGCTGGGGGCTCGTGCCGTCGGCGGAATTCTATCCGGGGCTGACCGGCTCGCCGTACCGGCTGAACGTGGACCTGAAGTACCATCCGCCGACGGTGTACGGCCTGTTCTATGTCGGTGGGGGGTTCGCCTATCTGCACGCGAACGGGGCGAGCGACGCCGGCGCCAACGTGTTCGCGGGGTGGGAAGGCCGCCGGGCGCGGCCCTTCAAGCCGTTCCTCGAGGGCAAGTTCGTGTTCGCGGACAACACGTCGTTCAACCTCGAAGCGGGGCTGAATTTTCCGCTGTAGCTAGAACTCGAACCGCTCGATCCGCCGCAGGCCCACCCACAGCGCCCCGCCCGTCGCCGTCGCGCACAGCGCGGCGGCGGCGGCGAACCAGACGATCATCGACGCCCCCACCACCACGGGCCGCCCCAGGTACACCGACCGCACGTACTGATACACCGCCTGCCACAGGAGAAAGATCACCGCCCCGAGCAGCGCGATCGTCGCCATCATGAACACGAGCCCACCGAACGACGTCGGAATCTGGGCCGCGTTCTCCGTCTCGAATTGCGGGTACAAGGCCCCGAAGCCGAGCGCCAGCGCCGCGATGGCGCACGTCAGCCCGCAGATCGTCACCATGCCCACGATCATCATGAACGGCCGCACCTGGAGCAGCACATTCGTGAGGCCGGTGAGGAGGAGCGCCAGCACGAGGAGCGGCACCGTGCCCACCCAGTACTTAGACCAGAGCAGCGCCCGCAGGTCGAGGGGGCTCGAGCGCAGCAGCCACATGTGCCGGCCCTCGAGCGAGATCGCGGGAAAGATGAACCGGGCGGCGATCGAGGCGAGCACGAACCCGGCGAGCCCGAGGTTCAGGAACGACACGAGGGTCACGTAGAAGAAGCCCACCTCTTCGCCGCGATGGAGCGGCAGGGCCCGGATGTTGAAGAGGTACACCACCACCAGCACGGCCAGCAGGATCAGCTGGCTCCATTGAGTCGTGTCTCGGAAGAACAGCTTCACGTCCTTCAGCACGAACTCGCGCTTCGCGACGGGCAGGAACCCGAGCAGGGCCCCGATCGTCCAGCGCCACCACGTACCGCGCACGAAGCGCTCCGCTCCCTCCTGCGCCTTGGTGAAGCCGGGGGCGAACAGCTGCTGGTGCAGAATCGCACCGCACGTCACGAACGCCGCGGCCGTGGTCCAGAGCAGCGCCAGGGGCATCGGGTCGAAGCTGCCGCGCAGAAAACCCATGACCGCCTTGGTGGCCCACTCGCTCGGCAAGAACGGCGACGTCGGAGTGCGGAGCACGGCGATGTAGTCGAGCAGGTTGCGGAACCCTTCGGGGGACGCGAGCCGCTCCGGCCGGACCAGCCGGAACAACAGGATCAATCCCGCGGCTGCGCCCAGCGCCACGATCGAGAGCAGATCGCGGGTGCGGCGCGCCGGAAATACGTTCACGAGCACCAGCGTGAGCGCCGAGCCCGCGACGGCGGGGAGCACCAGCATCGGGAACAGCGTGAGCACCGCGTAGGGCGCGAACAGCAGGCCGCCCCGGTAGATCACGCCGTACGCCGCGAGGATCGGCACCGCCATGAGCGCCACCATCCAGGAGGAGTGGAGCAGCGTTTCGCCCAGCTTGGCGAGGTAGATGCGCAGCCAGTCCACCGGCGCCGAAACGAGGAGGTCGAGGTCTTTCGCCAGAAAGAAGCTCGACAGCGCGGTGACGACGTTCGAGAGCACGAGGATGACGATGAACGAGAGGAGCGCGACCCCCAGCAGCTTCCCGGCGAGCAGCGGCCCGAGCTCCTCCACGCCGCGGAAGTACGACAGGATCTTGTAGAGCAGGCCGTACACGCCGAGCCAGAACAGCAGTCCCACGATCGTGAGGAGCAGCAGCTTGCCGCTGCCGCCGCGCGAGCGCTCCTCGCGCACGCGCTGCAGGGCGGTGCGCCATTTGGGTTCGAGGACGCGCCAGAGCGAGGGCTGCGTCACGCGGCGCCCCCCTCCCGGCGCCCGTCGTCCCCGCCGAGGACCTCGACCAGCTCCCGCGCCTGCGCGCCACCGGTGAGCTTCAGGAACAGCTCCTCCAGGCTCGCGTCGCCGGCGCGATGCTGGCGGCGCAGGTCGTCCACCGACCCTTCGGCCACGATCTTCCCGTGTTGGATGATGGCGACGCGGTCGCACATCGCCTCCGCCACCTCCAGCGTGTGCGTGCTCATCAGCACCGTCCCGCCCCGCCCCACGAACTGGCGGAAGATGTCCTTCAAGAGGCGGGCCGCCTTGGGATCGAGCCCCACCATCGGCTCGTCCACCACGATGTACTCCGGCCGGTGGATCAGCGCGCTCGAGATGATCAGCTTCTGGCGCATGCCGTGGCTGTACGCTTCCACCAACTCGTCCTTCCAGCTCGCCAGCTCGAACACCTCCAGCAGCTCGGCGACACGCCGCTCGACGACGGCGCCCTCCTGACCGTACAGCGCCGCCACGAAGCGCAGGAACTCGGCCCCCGTGAGCTTGTCGTACACGAAGGGGCGGTCGGGAATGAA
>JAEHDT010000224.1 GCA_016880225.1 Gemmatimonadota bacterium
CCCAGCCGCCTGCGGCGGGGCGCGCCACGGGCGAGCCCGCGGCGCCGACGCTCCCGGACGCATTGGCGGGCCAGCCGGCGGGCACCGGGCCCGCAGCGGTGTTGCGGATCGAGCCGCCGACCGTCTACCTGCTCCCCTCCGAGAACACGCGCGTGGCGCCGCGCGCCCTCAAGGACGATGGCACGCCCGCCGCCCCCGTGGCCGTCACCTGGAAGTCGCTGCGTCCGGACATCGCGAGCGTGGACCAGAGCGGGGTGGTCGTGGCGCTGACGCCCGGCCAGGGCACGGTGCAGGTGACGAGCGCGAGCGGGCTCACCGCGACGGCCCCGGTCGTGGTGCAACCGAGCGAAATCGCGATCCAGGAGCCGGTGCCCGTCGTCATGTCGCCCGGAGACGTCGATACCCTGCACGTCATGGTGCCGGGGCAGGGCGGCCGGATGGTCAGCCCCCTCGCCATGCAGTGGTCGGCCGCGGATGCCGCGGTCGCGCGCGTGAGTCTCACCGGCGTCGTGACGGCGCTCGCCCCCGGCCGGACGACGCTCACCGTCGCGGGCCTGCTGCAGTCGAAGACGCTCGACGTCGTGGTCCACAAGACGGTCGAAGCGCTCGCCGTGCTCCCGACATCGAAGGCCGAGATCCCGCTGCCGATCCAGGGGACGAGCCGGTTTCAAGTCGAGGCGCTCGCCGCCGACAAGAGCGTCGTCACGGAAGCCCAACTGCACTGGACCGTGGGCGACACATCGCTGGCGAGCTTCGACGCCGTGACCGGCTCGTTGACCGGGAAGAAGGCGGGCCGCACGACGCTGACGGTGAAGGGCCCGGGCGCAGGGTTGGTGGTCACCTGGCAGATCCGCGTGATCGCGGCGGCGCTCAAGCTGTCGGCGCCCCGGGTGGGGCTGTCGCTCGGACGCCGCTTCACGGTGAAGGCGAGCTTCGCGGACGAAGCGGGCGTCGTCATCGGCCCGGCCACGGGCGTCACGTGGGCGTGCGACAACCCGCAGGTGGCGAGCGTCGCCGATGACGGCACGGTGTCGACCGTGGCCTACGGGCACGCCCGGATTACGGCGACCGCGCCGGGAGGCAGGCGCGCGGTGGCCGAGGTCTATGTGCAGGGCGAGATCGTGATCGCGAGCTCGCGCAGCGGGCGCTTCCAGCTGTATTCGGCGGAGCGCGCGAACCTGGCGCAGCTCCGCAAGGCGATGGACGACCCCGCCGTCGCCACCGAGCCCGCATTCTCCCCGGACGGGTCGCGCATCGCCTTCACGTCGACCCGCGACGGACAGGCCGAGATCTACGTGATGGATGCCGACGGAACCGGTGCGGCGCGGCTCACCAACTCGCCCGGAGCGGACGGAGACGCATCGTTCACGGCGGACGGCCAGGCGGTCGTGTACCACTCCCAGCGCACGGCGCACCGCCAGATCTACCTGCAGTTGATCACGAGCTCCGACGCGATCCAGTTGACGCAGGAGCCCGCGGACAACAGTCAGCCGACCATGTCCCCGGACGGCGAAACGATCGCCTTCGTGTCGAATCGGGAGGGGAACCCGCACATCTGGCTCATGGGCAAGGACGGCTCGAGCCAGCGTGCGTTCACCAAGGGCCCGCAGAGCAAGGAGAGCGCGCCGCATTTCCTGCGCGACGGCTCGCTCGCGTATCTGGTGGAGCAGAAGGAGCGCGGCCGCACCGTCACGCAAGTCGTCAGGGCCGACCTCGCGACCGGAAAGGTCTCGCCGCTCACCACCACGGATCTCGTCGTCACCGATTTCGCGATCGCGCCGGGTGGCGACCTGCTCGGACTCGTGGTGGCGGTGCAGAAGAACGTGTTCCGGGTGTACGTCCAGCCGGTCGGTGCGGCCGGGGGGGGCGCGCCGGTGCCGATTCCCACGACCGGCGCAGAACAGATGGTGTCTCCCGCCTTCATGCCGTAGCGGCGCGCCCGCCATGCGCGCCTGGGTCATTCGCGCCACCGGCGGCCTCGATCGGCTGGAGCGCGCCGAGATCCCCGATCCGCCGGGCCCGCTCGGCGCCCGCGACGTGCGCATCGCCCTGCGCGCCGCGGCGCTCAATCACCTCGATTTGTTCACCGTGCGTGGATTGCCGCACGAGTATCGCTTCCCCCACGTCGTGGGATCGGACGGCGCCGGTGTGGTGACGGCCGTGGGCGGAGAAGTTCAATCGGTCAAGCCCGGGGACCGGGTGATGATCAACCCCGGAATCGCCGACTATACGTGTGCGTACTGCCGCGCGGGCGAGCACTCGCTTTGCGTGAACTACCGCCTCCTGGGCGAGCATCTGCCCGGGACCCTCGCCGAGGCGCTCGTCGTCCCGGAACAGAACGTGGCGCTCGTTCCCACGCTGCCGCAGCCGCTCACATGGTCCGAAGCGGCGGCGTTCTCGCTCGTGACCATCACGGCGTGGCGGATGCTGGTGACGCGCGCGCGCGTCCAGCCGGGTGAGACGGTGCTCATCTGGGGCATCGGCGGCGGCGTGGCGCTCACCGCCCTGCGGATCGCGAAGCTCAAGGGGGCACGGGTGATCGTCACGTCGTCCCAGGACTCGAAGCTCGAGCACGCCCGACGCCTCGGCGCGGACGTGACGCTCAATCACCGGACGCAGCGGGTCGCGCAGCAAGTCCGCGCCTTGACGGACAAGCGCGGCGCGGACGTGGTGATCGACAGCGTCGGCGAGGCCACGTGGGACGAGTCGCTCCGATGCCTTGGGCGGGGCGGGCGGCTCGTGAGCTGCGGCGGTACGAGCGGCCCCAACCTGAAGCTCGACGTCCGCCGGCTGTTCTGGTACCAGTGGAGCATCCTGGGCTCGACGATGGGGAACGAGGCGGAGTATCGCGAAATCGTGCGGGTACTCGCCACGGGGGAGCTGCGTCCGATCGTGGATCGGGTATTCCCGTTCGGGGAGACGCCGGCCGCGTTCGAGCGGCTGGAGCGGGGGGAGCAGATGGGGAAGGTGGCGATTTTGGTGGCGGAGTAAATGCGGTATGAGGGGGCGCGTCCTCTGCTGTGCGCTGTCGCTCGCCACGGCCACCGGCTGCGCGGGACGTTGGATGGCAGTGACTGATCCCGTCGCCAAGCTCGCCCGCGACGCTTACCCGCGCGATTACCGAGTCGTTTTGCGAAATGATTCCGCGGTGGTGTTGCTCGACGCGGTCGTGCGGAACGATAGCGTGGTGGAAGTCCCGATCGGGGAGACCCGGCGGGAACGGGCCAGCCCGCCGCGGGGCGTGGCGCTGGCCGACGTCGTGCGCCTAGAGCTGTGGCAGAGCGGGGGAGAACGCGTCAGCGGTGGAGTGGCATTGGGGCTCGTGGCGGGCGTCATCGCTTTCATCGCGATCCTTGCGGCGGCGTTGACGGGGGGTGGCAGCTAGGAGCGTCGGCTGAGCCCAGGTCGACCTGGGAGCTCGGGCGGCGCCGTCCTGAAGGACGTTCGCTCTCAGACCCACCGCTTCGCTCGGTGTGCTTCTGGCCGGCGTCGCCCGAGTCCAGGCTTCAAGCCTGGGGCCAACGTACGACGGGATCGTCAACCGAGCGTCAACCGGATGTCCGCGCGTAAGTGCCACTCCCAGCCCCATTTAGGGTGGGTTTTCTCGTTGTGTTTCGCCCGCTAAGTGATTAGTTTTTAGCAACTTAGGGGTCTCTCCGGACCCCCTGGCAGCCGAACCACCGACCCCCGAACCCCTGGTTTCATGACCGGACCGAACGCCCGCGAACGCATCCTGCCGCGCCTCATCGAAGACGAGATGAGGGAGTCGTTCCTCGACTACTCGATGAGCGTGATCGTGCAGCGCGCGCTACCCGACGTGCGCGACGGCCTGAAGCCGGTACACCGCCGCATCCTCTACGCCATGCACGAGCTCGGGCTCGTGCCGGGGCGGCCGTACAAGAAGAGCGCCACGGTGGTAGGCGACGTGCTGGGCAAGTACCACCCGCACGGCGACGTTGCGGTCTACGACTCGCTGGTGCGCATGGTGCAGGACTTCTCGCTGCGCTACCCGCTGGTGGACGGTCAGGGGAACTTCGGCTCGGTGGACGGCGACCCGCCGGCGGCGTATCGCTACACCGAGGCCCGCCTCACGCGCATCGCGATGACGATGCTCGAGGACATCGACAAGAACACCGTCGATTTCGTCCCCAACTTCGACGACCGGCTGCAGGAGCCGACGGTGCTCCCCGCCCGGCTTCCCAATCTCATCGTGAACGGGACGGCTGGGATCGCGGTCGGCATGGCGACCAACATCCCGCCGCACAACCTGAGCGAGACGGTCGAGGCGATCAATCACCTGGTGGACCATCCGGATGCGTCCATCAAGGACCTGCGGAAGTTCATCAAGGGCCCCGACTTTCCGACCGGCGCGATCATCTACGGCCGCGACGGCATCAAAGAGTGCTACGAGAAGGGCCGCGGCCGCATGGTGCTGCGGGCGCGCGCGGTGGTGGAGGAGAAGGAGTCCACCGGCAAGCAGCAGATCGTCGTCACCGAGATTCCCTATCAGGTGAACAAGGCGAATCTCATCGCGCAGATCGCCCAGCTCGCCAACGACAAGAAGATCGACGGGATCGCGGACATCCAGGATTACTCGGACCGCGAGGGGATGCGGATCGTCATCGACCTGAAGCGCGACGCCGTCCCCGCCGTCGTGTTGAACCAGCTGTACAAGCACTCGCAGATGCAGACCACCTTCGGCGCCATCATGCTCGCCCTGGTCGACGGCGCGCCGAAGGAGATGAACCTGAAGGAGCTGCTCGAGCACTTCGTCGAGCACCGGCACACGGTCATCGTCCGCCGGACCGAGTTCGAGCTGAAGCGCGCGCAGGACCGCGAGCACATCCTCGAGGGCCTGAAGATCGCCGTCGACAACATCGACGAGGTCGTGAAGATCATCCGCAAGTCGAAGGACACCCCCTCTGCGGACGCCGCTCTGCGCAAGCGCTTCAAGCTGTCCGAAAAGCAGTCGGCCGAAATCCTCAACATGCGGCTCGCCCGGCTCACCGCCCTCGAAATCACCAAGCTCGAGGAGGAGCTCAAGGAAGTCCGCAAGTTCATCAAGGAGTGCAAGGAGATCCTCGCCTCGAAGCCCCGGCGTCTGAAGATCCTCAAGGAGGAGCTCTCCGAGCTGGCGCACGGATTCGGCGACGAGCGGCGCACTGAGATCGTCGCCGACCAGGGGGAGTTCTCGATCGAAGACCTGATCGCCGAGGAGGACATGGTCATCACCGTGTCCCATGCGGGCTACATCAAGCGGCTGCCCGTGTCGGCCTACCGCCGTCAGCGGCGCGGCGGTCGCGGCGTCATCTCGGCGCACACCAAGGAAGACGACTGGGTGGAGCACCTGTTCATCGCTTCGACCCACGATTACGTCATGTTCTTCACCCAGCAGGGGCAGTGCTACTGGCTCAAGGTGCACGAGATTCCGCAGGCGGCGCGCGCGGCCCGCGGCAAGCCGATCCTCTCCTGCATCGCCATGAAGCAGGACGAACGGCTCGCCTCGCTCGTGCCGGTGCGCGAGTTCTCGGAGGACCAGTACCTGCTCTTCGCCACCAAGCAGGGGGTGGTGAAGAAGACGCGCCTGTCCGAGTTCGGCAATCCCCGTTCGGTCGGCATTCGCGCCATCAACATCGAGAAGGGCGACGAGCTGATCGACGTGCAGGTGACCGACGGGAAGAACGACATCGTGCTGGCCACGCGCCACGGCATGAGCATCCGGTTCCACGAGAAGGACGTGCGCGACATGGGCCGGACGGCCACGGGGGTGAAGGGGATCGAGCTCGAGAAGAAGGACCAGGTGATCGACCTGGTCGTCGTGCGCCGCAAGTCCACGCTGCTGACGGTGACGGAGAAGGGGATGGGGAAGCGCTCCGAGCTCGACGAGTACCGGGCGCAGCACCGCGGCGGCCGCGGCATCATCACGCTGAAGCGCGCCGACAAGACGGGCGACGTCGTGGCGCTCAAAGAAGTGCTGCCCGACGACGAGCTGATGATGATCACCAAGAAGGGAATCATGATCCGCGTGCCGGTCGAGGGCATCCGCGTCTCGGGTCGCAACACGCAGGGCGTGAAAATCATGAACATGACCCAGGGTGATCTGGTGGTGGACGTGGCCCGCGTGGTGAAGGAAGACGAGGGCGACGACGGCGAGGGCGACGCGGACGACGCCGCCGCGCCGCGCGCGGCGGCCAAGGCCAAGAAGGTCCTGGCCAAGGCGAAGCCCAAGAAGAAGTAGCGTGGTCACGGCCCTGGACGTCCGGGAGGCGGCCGCGGGGCTCGTCGGCGTGGCCGTGCGCACGCCGCTCCGCTTCGTGCAGCCGCTCGATGCGTACCTGAAGCTCGAGAACCTGCAGCCGATCGGCGCGTTCAAGCTGCGCGGGGCGTACACCGCCATCCGCCGTCTGCCGGACGACGCGCGGCGACACGGGGTGATCACCTACTCGAGCGGGAATCACGGCCAGGCGGTGGCGTACGCGGCCCAGCTCGTCGGCGTGCGGGCGGTGGTCGTGATGCCCGAGACGGCGCCTGCCGTAAAGGTGGCGGGCGTGCGGAAGTGGGGGGGCGAGGTGGAACTCGCCGGCCGGACGTCCGAGGATCGCCAGCGCCGCGCGGAGGAGATTGCCCGGCGTGAGGGGCTCGCGATCGTGCCGCCCTTCGACCACGCGGACATCGTCGCCGGGCAGGCGACCGTGGGCCTGGAGATCGCCGAGCAGCTGCCCGACGTGCGGACGGTGGTGGTGCCGGTGGGCGGCGGCGGCCTGATCGCGGGGGTGGTGACGGGGCTGGCGGCGGCGGGGAGCGGCGCCACGGTGTGGGGCGTCGAGCCCAGCGGGGCGCCCAAGCTCAAGCGCTCGCTCGAGGCCGGGCGGCCGGTGCGGCTCGAGCGCACCGCCAGCGTCGCCGATGGGCTGATCACCCTCAGCGTGGGCGCGATCCCGTTCGCGGAGCTTGCGGCGCGTCGCGACCGGGTGGGAGGCGTCGCCCTGGTCGAGGATGACGCGCTCCGCGAGGCGGTGCAGTTTCTGTGGCGCGAATGCCGTCTGGCGGTCGAGCCTTCGGGCGCCGCCACCGTCGCGGCGGTGCGCTCCGGCGCCGTGCGCCCCCCCCCCGTCCCGCCCACCGTGCTCGTGGTGAGCGGCGGCAACGTCGATCCCTCGCTGCTCGAGGACTGAAGGCCTTCATGCCCGAGCCCGCCGCCGCCAAGATCCTCGTCGCCGACGACGACCAGTCGCTGGTGCGCACGCTCACGTGGATCCTCAAGGAGAACGGCTACGACGTCGTCACCGCCCCCGGCGGCGAAGGGCTGATCGGCAAGCTCGAGGAGGAGCGGCCCAATCTGCTGCTGCTCGACATCATGATGCCGAAGGTGGACGGGTTGCAGTTGCTCGCCAAAATGAAGGCGGACGACCGCTTCCGCGACGTGCCGGTGCTGATGATCTCGTCTATGCCTCCCGAGGAGGCGACGGTCAAGTCGCTTGGCCTCGGCGCCGCCGACTTCATCCCCAAGCCGTTCCGCGTCCGCGAGCTGCTGGCGCGCGTCAAGGCGCACATCCGCTCGGCCCAGGAGCTCGCGCACGCCCGCGACGAAGCGCAGAGCCGCGCCGCGATCGTCGACATCCTCCACGAGGTCACGGACTCGCTCAAGCCGGACGAGATCTATCACATCCTGGTGCGCCGCGTGGCGCGCGTGCTCCAGATCTCCAAGTGCTCGATGGTGCTCGCCAAGCCGGGGGACCAGCTGGGCGTCGTGGTGGCGGCGTACGAGAACCCCATGTTGCGCAACCTCCAGATCGAGCTCGTGCGCTACCCCGAGATCCAGCGGGCCCTGACGACCAGCCGCTCGGTCCTGGTTGAGGACGTGGCGACGGATCCGCTGTACCAGGAGGAGCGGGTGCGCTGGCAGCGCGAGCAGATCACGGTGCCGACCCGCTCCGCGGTGGCGCTGCCGTTCTCGATGAAGGACCAGCAGCTCGGGGTGTTCTTCCTGCGGACCACGGGCGAGGACCCGCCGCTCACCCGCGCCGACGCGCAGTTCGCCGAGACGGTGATCCGCACGGCGGTGGCGGCGATCGAGAAAGCGTACGACTTCGAGACCGCGGTGTCGGACAAGAAGCGGCTGGAGAAGCTCGCCGCCACCGACGCCCTCACCGGCTGCTTGAACCGCCGCGCCCTGTCGGAGGAGCTCGAGGCCGAGCTCGACCGCGCCCGGCGCTACAACCTGGCGCTCACGATCCTGCTCGCCGACATCGACCGGTTCAAGCTCGTGAACGATACGCGCGGCCACATCGCGGGCGACTCGGTGCTGCGCCAGGTGGGCGAGATCCTGCGGCGGGAGGCCCGCTCGGTGGACCTGGTGGCGCGCTACGGCGGCGAGGAGTTCGTCGTGGTGATGCCGGAGACGGCGCTGCACGGCTCGGCGATCTTCGCGGAGCGGTTGCGGCGGCGCGTGATGCACCACGACTTCGCCGATCCCGGGGAGGACCCGCTCAACCTCACCATCTCCATCGGGCTCGCCTCCTTCCCCGACGACCGCGTCACCAGCGCCGACAGTTTCGTGGCGCTCGCCGACCAGGCCCTCTATCGCGCCAAGAACGAAGGGCGCAACTTGGTGCGGCAATGAGCGAGCGCCGCTGTCCCAAGTGCGCCACGGTGTACGCCGACACCGCCCGGTTTTGCCCCCGCGACGGCAGCATGCTCATGGAAGTCCAGACCAGGCCCGCAGCCTCCGCCGCGGCCACGCCCAGCGGCGGCGCCACCGCGGTCCGCACGCCGCCCACACCCAAGCCGGGCCTCGACCGCGCCGCGTCCCTCTCGGGCCAGGTGCTCGACGGCCGCTACCAGGTCCAAAAGAAGCTCGGCGAGGGCGGGATGTCCTACGTGTACCTCGCGCGCGAGGTGGCCACCGGCCACGACGTGGCCATCAAGGTCCTGTCGCCCAAGCTCGCGACCGACCGGAGCTCGGTGGAGCGGCTGCGGCGCGAGGCCGGGCTCGCCATGCGGCTGGACCATCCCAACGTCTGTCGCATCCTGCGGCTCGGCGAGTCCGAAGATGGGCTCATCTACCTGGTCATGCCCTTTCTCAAAGGCGAGCTGCTCTCGGACCGCGAGGTGCAGGGCGGGCCGATGGACTTTGGCCTCGGCATCGACGTCCTGCGGCAGGTGTGTGCCGGATTGCACCACGCCCACGAGCTGCTGATCGTGCACCGCGACCTGAAGCCGGAGAACATCATGCTGGTGGACGAGGACGGGGGCGGCACGCGGGCCGTGGTCATGGACTTCGGGCTCGCCAAGGAGCGGCGCGCCGAGGGGCAGCTCGCCAAGCTCACGGCCACGGGGATCATTCTCGGCACGCCCGAGTTCATGAGCCCCGAGCAGATCCGCGGCAAGCAGCTCGACGCGCGCTCCGACATCTACGCCCTGGGCATCGTGGCCTTCGAGATGTTCACGGGCAAACTGCCGTTTCAGGGCCGGAACGCCCAGGAGATGATGATCGCACGGCTGCGCGGCCGGCCGCTCAAGCTGCGCCAGCTCCGGGCCGACGCTCCCGACGCGTTGGAGAAGGCCCTGGCCCGGGCCATGGAGTCCAATCCCGACGCGCGCTACAACACCGCGCTCGAGTTCGCGGACGCGCTCGCGCCGCCCGGCGACGGCGGGCTCCTGTCCCGGATCAAGGAGAGGCTGAAATAAGGCGCTTTCCGGCCTTCGATCCGCCCGAGTACGTGGACTGGAAGCCGGACCCCGGCTTGGTGCGCGGCTTCCGGGAGACGATCGCGCGCGATCCCGACCGGGCCGGCGTCGTCTCACGGATCTCGGCCGACGCCAAGATCGGCCTGTACGCGGGGCTCGTCCGCGCCCGGCTGCACGACATCCAGCTCAAGCGCTGGGTACGCACGGGCGTGATCTCCAAGGCGTGGCTCGGCACCGGCGAGGAGGCGACGACGGTCGGACCGGTGCAGGCGCTCGAGCGCGGCCGCGACGTGGTGGCGCCGATGATCCGCAACGCCGCCGCTTGCTGCGAGCTGGGGATGCCGGTCGCCGACATGCTGCGCGCCTATCTGGGCAGCGACGACTCGCCCTCGCGCGGACGCGACCTCCACGTGGGGGCGTGGGCCCTGGGAGTGCTGCAGCCGATCTCCCACGTCGGCGACATGGTGCCGGTGATCGGCGGCATCGCGCTCACGTTCAAGCTGCGGGGCGAAGCGCGGGTCGCCCTCACGTGGGTGGGCGACGGCTCAACCAAGACCGCGGCCGCGCACGAGGGCACGAACTTCGCCGCGGTGCAGCGCCTCCCCGCGATCTTCATCGTACAGAACAACCAGGTCGCCCTCGGCACCCGGCTCGAGCAGCACCACCTTCCCGGAACGTTCGACGATTGGGCGGCGAGCTACGGCATCCGTGGGGGCTCCTTCGACGGCAACAACGTGCTCGATGCCTACGCGGCCACCCGGCTGGCGGCCGAGCGCTGCCGCCGCGGCGAGGGACCCGCGCTGCTCGTCGCCGAGACGTTCCGGATGGGCGGGCACGCGACGCACGACGAGCGCGAGGCGCGCGACACTCTCCCCGAGGAGCTGTTCAAGCAGTGGGGCAAGCGGGACCCCATCGGGCTCTACGAGGAGTACCTGAAGGAGGACGGCGTCGCGCCCGGGCGGCTCGAGGAGATCGAGGTGGCGGTGACGGCGGAGGTCGAGCGCGGCGCCGAGGAGGCGCTGCGGAGTCGCGACACGATGCCGCGCGGGGAAAGCGCGTTGGAGGGCGTATACGCGCCGAACGGTCGCTAGGCGCGAACGTCCGTCACGGGACGGGGTAGCGAAGCGGAAGGAGGTGACCCCGATGCATCGAGTGCTCTTGCTCGGTTCGGTCGTCCTCGCCTGCGCGATGCCGGCGGGCGAGAACCCACCCCCGCCCCCA
>JAEHDT010000225.1 GCA_016880225.1 Gemmatimonadota bacterium
CCGGTGACGAGCAGCTCCTCGAACAGGGGGACGCTGCACGCCTCGCCCAGCACGTAGAGGGACTCGAGGATCTTGGGTCCCAGAAAGCGCCGGAGCAGCTGGTCGCCCCGGATGCGCTGGAACAGGCTCACCAGCAGGTCGGCGTGGCCGGCGTAGTAGCGCGCCGCTTCCACCGCCGCCGCGACGAAGGCGTGATGGGCGCCCGGCGTCACGAGGTAACGCTCGAACACCGGCCAGGCGCCCGGCGGGTGCCGCTCTGCGAGCGCCAGGAACGCGAAGTAGCGGCGCCCGAGCGGCGCTGCCGTGTCGGCGATGACGGTGCGGAGCCCCGCGACGCCCCAGCGCGCGGCGACGAGCGCCGCAGCCGCGGCATGCTGCCAGCGCTCCAGCTCGGGCACGCGGAAGGTGACGAGATGCGGATCGAGGAACGCGCGGCAGCGCTCCAACACCGCAAGCAGCCGGCGGTCCACCTGATGCAACGCCCGCTCGACCAAGCCGGCGTCGCTCCGTCGCGCGAGGGCGAGCGCCTCCCACCCCAGCCGGTCGAGCCGGGCCGCCTGCCAGGCGCGCTCGAACGCCCCGGCATCGGGAGCGGCGAGCAGCGGCTCGAGGGCCCCGGCGAAGCGGTACAGGCGGCGCGATGCTTCCATTTGCACCAAGCTATCCGGCCCCGCGCGGCAGGCAAATCGCACTTGTCAACATCGCTCTGGAAAACCGCGTGGAAATCATGTTGGCAGGCGGTGATTGTTGCGCTTCCCCGCAGGCCAGCTTAACCTTGCCCCGCGCCCTGCCGACGACGGTCATCCCGTTTTCACGACAGAACTTGGAGGGCTCTCTGCGAAGGTCAGCGCTCGTCGGTGCCGCAGTGTGGATCGCCGCGTGCTCCCCCCCGAGCGGTCCGCTGGCGATCGGCCTCGCGGGCCCGTTCTCGCAGCCCCGGGGCGCCTCGATGCTCCAGGCCGCCCGGCTGGCGGTGAATCAGATCAACGCCAAGGGGGGGGTGCGGGGCCGGTCCTTGGAGCTCCGCGTCGCAGACGACTCGGGGAGCGAGGATGCCGCCGTGCGCGTCGCCGAGCGCTTGTATGCCGACCCGTCGGTCGTCGCGGTGGTGGGCCACCTGACGTCGGGCAGTTCGATCGCCGCCGCGCGGGTGTACGGCAGCGGTGCCAGTCCCGTCGCCATGATCTCTCCTTCCGCCTCGAGCCCCGACCTGTCGGGGATCAGTCCATACGTATTCCGCGTGTGCCCGAGCGACGTGCAGCACGGGCCGCACCTCGCGCGCTTCGCGTGGGAAACGCTCGGCGTCCGGCGCGTCGGCATCATTTACATCAACAACGACTATGGCCGCGGCGTGCGTAGCACGTTCGCCGCGGAGTTCGCGCGGCTCGGCGGAGCGGTGGTCGAGGCCGATCCCTACGTGCCCGGCACGTCGTCGCTCGAGCCGTATCTGTCGCGCATGCGCCGGGACGGCGTGGACGCGCTGTTCCTCGCGGCCGAGCGTCCCGGAGCGGAGCTGGCGCTGCGGGAGATGCGCTCGCTGGGGCTCAAATGGCCCGTGCTCGGAGGCGACGCGGTCACGGGGATCGAGGCGGACGGCGCCCTGGCGCAGGGCATGCGGGTTTCGTCGGCCTATCTGCCGGACCGGCGCGACGAACGCAACGCCGCCTTCGTGGCGGACTACGCCCGAGCGTTCCCGGGCCAGCGCCCCGACCACCGCGGTGCGGGCACGTACGACATCGTGCAGCTGCTGGCGCGCGCCATCGCCGCCGCGGGGCCCGACCGGCGCGCCGTTCGCGACTACCTGGCGCGAGTGGGCCGGGGAACGCCGCCGTACGACGGCGTCACCGGCACGATCGCGTTCGACGCCAACGGGGACGTGCCGGGGAAGACGGTGGTCATCGGCCAGGTGCAGGACGGCCGACTGGTGACGCAGGCGGAGCAGTGATGCGCGGCCCGCTCGACACGATCCGCGCTCGCATACTGATCGGGCTGATCCTGCTAATGGCCGGGCTGGTCGCGACGGCGATCGCGGGCGCGACGACGCTGCGGCGGATGCAGTCGGCCGTCGCGGAGGAGCTGGCGGCGCTGCGCACCTCGACCGAGGTGGGAAGCGGCCTCGTCACCAGCGTGCTCGAGGAGATGCGGGCCGCCGAGCAGTACCTCGCGTCCCCGGGCGACGAGGCGCGGCGGGCGTTCCAGGCCGCGGCGGAGGAGGCGTACGCCTACCAGCGTCGCCTCGACGCGCTCGGCGGCCCCGCCGTGGAGGACCGCTTCACGATCAACCGCGTGAAGCGGCTGCAAGCCACGATCCACACGGAATACTCGATCGCTCACGCGCTCCGGGACCTGGGACGCGACCAGGAGGCGGTACGGCGGGCGGCGGCCGTCCGGCCGCAGGCAGCGGAGCTGACGCGCGCGGTGCGCGACCTGTCCCGCCGGGAGGCGCAGAATGCGGCGAAGAGCGCCGATCGGCTCACCACGAACGCCCAGGACCGCGAGCGCACGCTGTGGGCCTTCGTTGCCGCGCTCGTCATCGCCGGGTTCTTCCTGTCGCGCTACACGCTGCAGTCGGTGCAAGGCCCGCTGGGCCGGCTCGTGACGGCCGCCGAGCGGTTCGGGGCGGGCGACCTGCGGCCGGTCACCACCGGGGCGATGCCACGCGAGTTCCGGGTGCTGTCCGATGCGATGCAGCGTATGGCGGACCGGCTGCGGCAGATCGTGGGCGAGGTGATCGGCGAATCGGACCGCATCGCCGGCTCCGCGGGCGATCTGTCCGCGGTGAGCGAGCAGCTTGCGGCCTCGGCGAGCCAGGTGTCGACGGCGATGGTGGAGATCTCGGGAGGCGCGGACCACCAGCGCGCGGCCCTCGCGTCCATGGGGACGGGGCTCGAGGAGCTGCGGGCGGCCACGGGCGACATGGCGGAAGCGGCCGGACGGGCGGCGCAGCTCGGCGAGGAGATTCGCACCGTGGCCGACCGCCACCGGGACGACGTTGCGGCGGCAGGGACCGTGCTGCTCGACGTCCGCGAGGTGGTGCAGACCACATCGAAGCAGGTGACCCAGCTGGGCGATCTGAGCGCCGCGATCGACGACTTCGTGGAGCTGATCAAGCGGATCTCGTCGCAGACCAACCTGCTCGCGTTGAACGCGGCGATCGAAGCCGCACGGGCCGGGGAGCACGGCCGGGGCTTCGCCGTCGTGGCCGAGGAGGTGCGGCAGCTGGCCGACGAGTCCGCGCGCGCTGCCGAGGAGGTGACCCGTACGACGAGCTTGATCCGCGAGCAGATGGAGGACGTCACGGCCACCATGGCGGCCGGTCAGGCGAAGGTCCGCGGCATCGAAGCGGTCGCGGAAGGGGCGGCGCGCGGGCTCGCCGAGATCGCGGCCGCGGTGGAGCAGGTAGAGCAGACCGCCGCCCGGGTGCGCCTCGCCGCGGATGCCAATCGCGACACGACCACCCGCCTGCAGGCGCAGGCGGAGCAGGTGGCGACGCGCGCCACGGCGCACGCCGCCGGCGCCGAGCAGGTCACCGCCGCCGCCGAAGAGCAGGGGGCGTCCACCGAGGAGATGGCGGCCGCCGCGGGAAATTTGCTGCAGGCGGCCGAAAAGCTGCGGAGCCTGGTGCGGGGATTCCGTATCTAGGGCCGCCAGCTGGGCTGCATGTCGTTCGACGTAGTCAACGGATCGACGTCCCGGACCGGCAGCCGCTCGGTGAGATAGCCGGCCGCCGTGGCTCCCGCCGGCAGACGGTACACCATGAATCCCAGGTACTGGCCGTTCGGCCCGGCACCGACGAGCACGATCTCCGAGCCGTCCGGTGACCAGTCGTGCCCCAGACCATTCGTGCTCACGTCGCAGAACGCCTCGTCCGACACCTGCTGCTCTCCGGTCCCGTCGATCTTGATGCGCCAGTAGTCGAGCGAGCACGACCGGTCCCGCAGGAACAGGACCTGCGCGCCGTCGGGCGACACGACGGGCCGCGAGTCGGAGTCGCCGCCGGTGGTGAGACGCCGCAGCCCCGTGCCGTCGCGGTTGATCGCGTACAGCTTGCTCTGGAATAGCGTATCGATGGCGCTGAACACGATCACGTCGCCGCGCGGCGACCACGCGAGCTCCCGGATCTGCAGGAAGCCCGTCCCGAAGTCGAGCGGCTTGAGCGTGAGCTGCACGATCCCGGTGCCATCGAAGTTGGCCACATAGATGGCGCTCGAGGGCCACTGGCCGATCAGGATGTCGCGCGCGAACGCGAGACGATCGGGAGCGAGCGGATCCCAAGCGAAGGTGGACGGACCATCGGGCCGCGCCGTGACCGAATCCGTGAGGAAGATGCGTGGAGCGATCGCGAGCGACGCGAGCGGCACCGTCGCGTCGAGGAACACGCACACGTCCTGGTCGCTCGAGAACCCGTCGCCGCACTCAAAGGCCAGGTGTTTGCCGTTCGGGCTCCAGCGTGGCCGGTAGGCGCTGGTGTCGCTCACCGCGACGGACTGCGTGTCACCCGCCCAGCGGGCGACGGCCAGGAAATTGGGCGGCGGCAACGGCGCCCCACCCGGCCGGTAGGTGAATGCGACACGCTGGCGGTCGGGAGAGTAGCGCGGGTTCACGTCGCCCGATGCGCCGTTCACGCTGACGTGGAAGCGCCCCGCGGCGCCCAGATTGCCGCAGAACACCCCCCCCGAGGCGCCGACCGGATCCGGGAAGGAGTCGCCCGCGAACAGGAGGGCCGGCACCGTCACCGGGGCGTCGACGTCGACCCGCAGCGTATCGGACGATCCGGGAATGTCCGCGGCCACCCGGGCCGGGCCGCACGATGTCCCCGACAGCGCCGTCACCGTGAGGCCCGGCGCCACCGCGATCAGGCCCGGCGTCACGTTGGTGAGCCGCACCGGGACGTTCGGAGCCGGGACGCCGGTGGGGGAGTCCACCGTCACCGTCATCACGAGCGACGCCGCCTGCTTGAGGGGAGGCACCGTGCTCGGGCCCACGGCCACCACGCACCCCGTGCCGAGCTGGCACGGCCCGATGTAGCTCACCGGCACGGAATCGACTGGCGTGGGGCGGCCCGACTGCACCAGCACGATGCTCGAGCCCGCGTACAGCACCGTGCCGTCGCGGGAGCGGATGCCCTGCAGCTCGACCAGAAAGGCCTGCGCGGCGCCCATTACCAGCACCGGGACGGTGAGCTCCGCGTTGCCGGCAGCATCGACCGGCACGGTCGTATCGACCACGGCTCCGGGAGTTCGGGTCGCAGCCGCGGGGGCCGTCGTCGCGACCTGCCTGGTCAAGAGCGGGGTCGAGGGAAGGACGATCACCCGCAGCTGATCCAGGTCGTCGAGCAGCAGGGTCCCGCCGCCCGCGCCGGCGGCGGTCACACCGCTCGTGCTGAACACCGGCACGATCGAGAGCCTCGGGCCGCCGAGCCGTGGCCCCGCCCACTCGGTGCACGCGAGCAGGCCGCCCACGGCGGCCACCAGCAGCCAGCGGCGGCGCGTCACCGCGCCCACTCCACGAGCAGCACGGCGCGCGACCCCACGATCGATACCGACGGCTCGACCGCGCCGGGGTTCGCGAGCCGGCCGAATGCCGCTTGCCCCTGAATCAGGAACGTGACCGCCCCGCCGGCGCGGTAGCGGATATCGAGGCCGGGCCGCAGCAGCCACCCCAGCAGTGTGAGACCGCCTGAGTCCGGGGCGGCGAGCTCGTGGCGGAATTCGACGTTGGGAGCGACGCTCACCGCGGGGGACAGTGGTCGCTCGAGCCGCGCTCCGAGGGCCAGCACGTTGCCGCGCGGCACGCGCACGGTGGCCGGGTCGGAGCCGCCCGGGCGGAGGCGGTAGCGGTCGTACACGTAGAGCGACACTGCGCTCTGGCCCGCCGGCAAGCTCAGCGCCGAATAGAGCAGGAGGCGCCCGCCGGTGACGCTCTTCGACCCCGCGACCAGTGTATCCGCCCCGCTCGTCGCGTACACCGCGGCCCCGCGGAAGTACGCCCCGCCGCCGAGCGGCCCTTCTGCGCCGAGCCGCACGCGCCCTTCACCGCCAGGCTCGAGCTTGCCGCCCGCCACCACCGGGGTGTAGCTCGCGTGCCAGCGATAACTCCCCCCGAACCCCGCCGCCCATCGCTCCCCCAGCTTGAACGCGCTCGCGAAGCCTCCCGTCACACCGCCGCCGGTCCCGAAGCTGGGCGTCGTGAAGTTGAAAACCTCCGTCGCGAGCGCGCTCAAGAGCGGCACGGCCGAGCTGTCGACGGCCTTTTTGCCGGTGGGCAGCGTGCCGACCAGCGACACGACCATGTGCCCCGTCGCCGCGGCCCAGTTCAGGCGGACATCCGTGTCGGTCGTGCCCGAGACTTCGAGGTTGCCGCTCCTCGTCGCGGCGGAGGCATGCGCGTAGGCGCTCGACAGATCGACCGTCACGCGCGATCCGAAGCGGTGCGATACGCCGACGGGAACCGTCCGCTCGACCAGGTGGTCGAAGGCATGCCCCGACCCGAGGTAGTACGCGTCGAGCACGGCCCCGGTACGGGCTGCGCTGCCCGAGCCCGCGGCCGGCTCTTGCGAGACGAGCGGCGCCGCGACGCACAACCACAGGAGTGCGTGTCTCACGGCGGTCGCTTGAAGATGATCGTGATGCCGTTCGCAACCGAAAGGATAGAGGGCAGCCCGAGCGCCTCCGGCGTCAGCTGGCGATCGATGGTGGCGGCGCCCGTGGGCAGGCCGACCACGGCGACCGCATCGCCGA